>JAQVGK010000117.1 GCA_028696755.1 Bacteroidales bacterium
TGCAAGAATCGAAAGTTTTGTTTCTACTGCTCGCAAAAACAACAAAAACATATTCGAAGAATTAAAGGGCACTTTCGATGGTCAAAATTTTTTAACTTTGCAGGGCAGCTAAATAATTACAAAAATTATTTCCTTATCCCATCATAAATCGTATCAAAAGCCTTTTGAAGCTCATCCTGATATGTTGCTTCTTGGATATTATTTACAAATCTGACAAAAACCCCATCGGTACAATAAAGAAACAGTTTTGCAATTTCTTCATTCGAAGCAGAACTTTCAATTTCACCATTTTGTCGTGCATTTTCAATCATCGATATCCATTCAGCTAAATCACGTTTATATATTTCTTTTTCCATTAACAAAAACTCAGGAACTCTCGATGCCGCTTCGAACATAATGAAGAAAAAATTTAATGAAAGATTTTCAGTACTATCGGAAGAAACAAACGAGCTAATTTTTTGCAGAGCACCAGTTATGCTGGTGGTGTAACTAGTATAAAATTGTTTCAGACTTGTGCGATCGAAATTATTATAATCGGCTGATCCAAATTGAATAAAAAGGTTTAGAATTTCCTTAAACAAATCTTCTTTACTGCTAAAATAATGATAAAATCCTCCTTTTGACAAACCAGTTCTACTAAGAATTTCGGACATAGTAACATCACGATAGCTCTTTGTAAGAAACAATCCAAGTGATTTAGCAACAATATTTTCCTTCGTGTTTTTCAAAAACAGACCGTTTGGTCTGCAAATGTAAACATAATTCAAATGTCAAACCAACTAAACTTAATTTTTAACAAATTTTTAATAAAATTCAGTACTATGCATTGCACAGTTCTAAATTATTTACATATCTTTGCATTGTCAATTACTAAATTTTTATTATGGATACTATTAATAATAAAGCTCAAATGCGAAAAGGAGTACTCGAGTATTGCATTCTGCTTATTTTAAAACAGCAGGCCTGCTACTCTACCGACATCCTCGAAAAGCTAAAGACAGCCGAAATGATTGTTGTAGAAGGAACATTGTACCCTCTTTTAACACGATTAAAAAACACAGGCTTACTAAACTATCGTTGGGAAGAAAGCACTCAGGGACCTCCTCGCAAGTATTACAATTTAACCCCCGAGGGAGAAGCGTTTTTAAGCGACCTGGACAGAGCATGGTCCGAAATGGTAGAGTCGATTAACACATTAAAAAACATTAAATAACAGCATTATGAAAAAGACAATTAGTATTAATTTAAATTCGTTCATTTTCAATATTGACGAAGATGCCTATAATATGCTTAATGTGTATTTGGGCAAGCTCGAAGAGCATTTTCTAAAACAGGAAGAAGGCGCCGAAATTGTTAAAGATATCGAAAGCCGTATTGCCGAAATTTTTTCGATGAAAATTAAAGATAACAAACAGGTAATAAACATCAATGATGTTGAAGAGGTTATCAATATCTTGGGTAATGTTGAAGATATTACCGGTGACGAAAGTGAACAGGCAGAAGAAGAAAAAAGCAAGGAAACAAAAAAATCTAAAAAATTGTATCGCGATTCAGAATCTAAAATCCTTGGTGGAGTTTGTGGGGGCTTAGCTGAGTTTACAGGTGTAAGTATTGTTTTTTGGCGAATAATATTTTTAGTTTTCTTATTTGTTAGTCAGATAGGTATAATTGCATACCTTATCCTTTGGATTGCTGTTCCCGAAGCTAGAACAACTGCTCAAAAAATTGAAATGAAAGGTGGAAAAATAACTTTATCAAGCATAGAGAAAACTGTAAAACAAGAATTCGAAGATGTTAAAAAAAGCTGGAGAAAAATGAACACTCGAAAATTCTCGGATTGGGTTAATAATTTGGGAAAATCGTTAATGTCAATTATTCAGGTTGTGGCTCAATTACTCGGCAAGTTTATCGGGATTGCATTTATCCTAGCAGGTGCAGCAATAATAACCCTCGTAACAATTTCATTTGTAAGTGTAGGTAGCGACAATATCTTTTACTCAAACGGAGCCTTTAGCACTGTTTGGCTACCCGGATTGCTTGGTTTTATAACCGATCCTGGCACAGCATGGTTTTTAAGCATTTGCGTTTTAATCGTATTTATAATTCCTGTTATTGCAATTATCAGCTGGGGAGTCTCTCTATTATTCGATGTAAAAACTAACAAGTATATAGGTTTCGGCACTTTTGCCATTTGGATAGTTGCAATAATCATTTCGGTTGCACTTAGTATTAATATTGGAGCATCGTTTAGATCATTGGAAACTAAAGTTGAGCGAGTAGACTTAATTACTGACAGCACAAATAATTACAATTTTAAGATTTCGGACGAACATAAAAATTTTGTTTTACCATCCGAAGATGAAATTGAAAGTGTTAACGATCTTCACATCTTTATAAATTCCAGATTAATGATTGAAAACGGGAAGAAACTCAAGAACTACCCTGATATTAATTTCAGAGTTTCGGAAGACAGTACCGCTTATATTGAAATAAAATATTATGCAAGAGGCAGCAATAGCATACAGGCAAACGAAAACCTGAAAAGCATGAAATACAAATACCTCACTGATACCGCTCTAATATACTTTGATCCTTTTGTTAATCTTAATTCGGATTTATGGCGTGGTCAGGAATTACGTGTTAACGTTTATCTACCTATTGGGGCAGGTTTTAATATTGACAAAAAGCTTTCGCCACTGGTAGACATTGATGATGTAAGCGGAAAACTTGATGAATGTGATCTAACTGGTAAGGAATTATTGGTGACTCAACAGGGATTCATAATAAAGTAGAAAACAAAAGGGGCGAAAAAAAACGCCCCTTTATTTTTTAAAATTTATAAGTTAGCCCAATCCCAAGCAATTGTTTAATCTGCAATCTGGCACCAAATCTGTCGTTTATACCATCATCATTCGAATCCCATGCAATCTTAACATCATCATCATAAAGCATTGTGTAATGAATGTTCGCACTAAACCACGAGTTGATTTTCATAGTTATCAGATTTTCCCAGTTTACATCAATATTTTCGGGTTTAACGAGATAATTGGAGAACAAATCTAGCTTAGTTGTATAGGTTATATTCTTCATTAAATCAACTTTGTACTGCATTTTGATATATCCCCCAAATTCATTCCTTATCTTCTCCCCAGGTTTTACACCAAATGCACCAGCAGCAGCCAGCATATCATCGTAAACCATAGTAACCTTACCAGAAATTGGAGAAATGAATAAAGTAAAGTTATCTGTAGGTTTATAATCCATACCTATCGAAACACTCAAATAAGCGGGTGCTAAAAGATTAGAAATGCGAACTGTATCAGTAACATTCTTATAACCTTCATCAAATTGAGATTTAAAACTGACCAATCCCGAATAATACCAATGTTCAAAAGCATATTGACCATACTTGGATGAAAAATCAATTTTATCATCTGTTTTGTACCACACAACATTCTCGGCAGTTCCTTGTCGCATTTTGCCATAACCTAAGTCTAGTGTATTATCCCATGTCATGCGTTTCTTCTTATATTTTGCAAACACATTAATAAAAGAGTTCGCTGCAATTGAATTTTGTCCACCAGCAGACCAATTGGTAAACGAAATTTGAGATGCGTTTAACGAAACCATTCCGCCAGTCTTCCAGTTTGACGTAACAGAATCTGTTTGAGCATTTAATCCAATGATTATTGCAAGTGAAGCCAATAAAAGCAATGTTTTTTTCATAAGCAAATTTTGTAATTACGTTCTAATTCTTAAATAGTAAAAAGGTCTCCCTGCTCAGAAAACCAGAAAGACCATGTAAATTAAAATTCAATCAATTGTTTTTAATATGTACATCCATTTGTGGGAAAGGTATTTCTATTCCCTCTTTCTTGAATGTTTCGTAAATCTTTTCGTTAACATCGAAGAACACTCCCCAGTAATCACCTGTTTTTGTCCAACCACGAACAATAATATTAATAGATGAGTCGGCCATTTCGCCCAACCCAATAAAAACTTCAGGATCTTTCAAAATCCTCTCATCCGACTCGATAACATTCACAATAACAGCACGAACCATCTTATAGTCGGTACCGTAGGCTACACCAAATTTCCAATCAACTCTACGTGTTTCCTGATCGGTATAATTAGTTAAGGAACCGGTTGCCAATGGACCGTTAGGAACATAAATGATTTTATTATCTGGAGTTCGAAGTACAGTATTAAAGATTTGTATCTCGCTAACCGATCCGGTATAACCCTGAGCTTCAATTACATCACCAACTTTGTATGGCTTAAAAATTAAAATCATAATTCCACCAGCAAAGTTAGACAATGTTCCCTGAAAGGCCAAACCAACAGCCAGACCAGCAGCACCTAAAATAGCTATAAAAGATGTCATTTCGATTCCGACCATTCCCATTACAGAGACAACAATCAGAGCCTTTAATGCGATGCTGAAGAAGCTCCTTAAAAAAGTAACTAACCCCGCATCTATTTTTTTTCTAGTAAGAAGTTTTGCCGACTGCTTTGTAATAATTTTAACAATCCAAAAGCCGACAATCAAAAACAGAATAGCGCCAATAAACTTCATTCCGTTATCGATAACCCACATGTAGATTTGATCTAAATTTTCCATTTGTATATTTTTTAGTTGTGTTTAATCATTTTAAAACCAAAATTAAACATTTATGTTTAATATGTACTAAAAAAATCAGAACTTTCTGGTGAAAATTCTGATTTTCTGTACCCGGGGCCGGGATCGAACCGGCACGATCGATAAAGATCACTGGATTTTAAGTCCAGCGCGTCTACCTATTCCGCCACCCGGGCACTAAACTTAATCACCTGGAAAAAAAAAGAGCGAGAAACGAGACTCGAACTCGCGACCCCGACCTTGGCAAGGTCGTGCTCTACCAACTGAGCTATTCTCGCAATTGCGGTGCAAAGATAACATAAAAATTTTCTTACTTCCAAATTTTTTTTCGTGTTTTTGATAAATTTTCTTTGGCAGCAAAGGTAATAATTTGAGTTTCAGGGGATTAGGGTGTGATAAATGAAATAGAATCAAGAAAAAAGCCCGAATCACTCCGGGCTAAATATTTATAATTTTTAGCAAGTCTATTAGTCAGCAAAGATCACAAACTTACTTTATGCGGTAAGAAGTGGTCAGTACGTCGGTATTAGTTCAAAGTTTAAGCATTTAACTTTTTGTTTCATAACATCCAAGCTAAAAGTCAAGATTACCAGTGCACCACCGACCACTGATTACTGATTACCGCTTACAATTCTATCATGTTTAATAAAAAACAAAAATACTAGTAAATACCTACTTCACCTCCTCTGCTTCAATTGCAGGTGGATCTTTTTCTTCGCCAGCGATAGGATTTTTACCTTTTAAATAATCAGGCAATTCCATTCCTGCCATTTTAAATAGTTCGTCGAACGGTGGCACTGCACCTAGCATACCTGATAGGAAATTTGCTGTTGTTGGTTTTCCTCCGTTTGCTCCACCGCCCATGTTATCCCAAACAGTAATCTTATCAATCTTAAGATTTTTGATAGCCTCGACTTGAGATTTAACAATTTCTGGAAGTTTATCTGCAATCATCAACATAACTGCATCGCGTGAGTTATCTCCAGCAGCCTTAACAATCTTATCAAAACCTTCGGCTTGTTTGCTAAGGATTTCGTAGATACCCTTACCTTCGGCTTGCATTTTTAGTAGAGTTGCATCAGCTTCCCCTTTTGCCAACCTTCTGGTTTGCTCAGCAATTGCATCGGCAGCAATTTCGATTTTCTGTTTCTCGATTTCGGTAGGAACAACTACGTTTGCATACTGAGTAGCTTTATCGCGGAGAGCACGAATTTCTTCAGCTACTTTTTCTGCAGCGTAAGAATCTTCAAGAGCTTTCGCACGTTTTACCTTTTCGGCAGTGATTGCTAATCGTTCTGCTTCAGCTTGTTGCTCACGACGCAAAGCATCCGATTTTGCAATGGTAATTTTCGCAACGTTTTCACCTTCAACTGCAACAGAATCAGCTTCCGACATTTTTACACGCTCTTCTCTATTTGCGTTTGCCTCACCAATTTTACGAGTAGCAACCGAATTTGCGATTGTAATTTTTGCTAGGTTTTCACCTTCAACAGCTTTTGCATCAGCCTCAGAGGTTTTTACACGTTCTTCACGCATCGCCTGAGCTTCACCAATCTTCGCATAAGCGAGAGCATCAGCAACTTTTACTCTTTGCTCTTTTTCGGCTTCGGCCTGACCAATTTCACCATCGCGGTTCTTTTCAGCAACCGATTTCTTGGCATCGTTTATTGCTTTTGCAGCAGCTTCTTTACCAAGAGCAATGATGTAACCGGACTCATCGTTTAGGTCGGTAACGTTTACGTTGATAAGTTTTAGACCAATTTTCTTAAGTTCAGCCTCCACATTTGAAGAAACTGCTTCGAGAAATTTATCACGATTCGAGTTAATTTCCTCGATATCCATTGTTGCTACAACTAGACGTAACTGACCGAAAAGAATATCTTCAGCAAGCTTGCTGATATCAGCCTGTGATAATCCGAGCAAACGTTCGGCTGCATTTGTCATGACACTGTCTTCGGTGCTAATACCAACAGTAAAACGAGAAGGCACATCAACACGGATGTTCTGCTTTGATAAAGCACTTTTTAAATTAATTTCAATAGAAAAAGGCGTCAAATCCAAAAATTCATAGTCCTGAATTACAGGCCAGATAAAGGCAGCACCACCATGAATACATTTAGCGGTTCGCGATTCAGAGTCTTTCTTTCCAACTTTACCATAAATTACCAGAATTCTGTCAGAAGGACATCTTTTGTACCTTCTTAGGAAAGTAATTATCATTATAAAGAAAAAGAATACGACAAGCGCAACAATAATTAAAAAATATTCTCCCGGCATAACGATTAGATTTAAGTTAATATTTTATTATAATACTTCTACGATAAGAATTTCATTTGCTTCAAGGCCAACAACCTTAACAAGACTTCCTGATTTTATATCTTCAGGATTATCAGTCATTGCATCCAGAGTTTTTAAACCCTGTACATTTATCTGGATCTTTCCCACCCCAGATTTCGCAGCCGGAATCCTGAGGTACACTGTTCCGGTTTTTCCAATTGCAGTCTCCATTTTTGCATTACCCGATTCGGTTAACTTACCCATCAGATAAAACAATCCTGCCATTAGTAACATCATTAACATACCCGCTACAATTGCAAGGAAAATACTAAGTCCTTGACTAAAGCCTCCACTTACACACGCAATACCTGTCCAACCGAAAATTGTAAAAAAGGCGATAAAGTTCTTTAGCGTTATAAACTGGAATCCAATACCACCATCAGTGTCAACATCCATATCAGCATCACCGCTTGCATCTAAATCGCCATCACCTCCGGCATCGATCAATGTCATTATTAGCTGAATCAAAAAAATCGCCGAAAATGGAAGTGCAAATCCCCAAAAAATCTTCTCGATTAATTCCATCGAAGCCCACCAAGTATTGATTGAAAGTAACATAAATATGGTTTTTGGTTACGAATGGTAAAGTTAATATAGTTTTTTACATCTGCGAAATTTTATCATTAACAACTTATCAACAAAATGAAACGCGAAAAGTCATCAATCGAAAAAATTTCAGGCATAATGCGTAGATGACAGATAGTATTATACAAAACCCAAGGTGCAGTGTGAACTTGTCGCTCACTTACTTCGGCTTCATTTCGACGCCGCTCAATGCATCGCGCTCAGCACAAGTTGCTCACTCCAAGCTTTTTAAAACGCGAATTACACTAATTGCGCGAACGTTTTAAAAATCAACAAAGTTGATTTTTAAAACCCAAAAATTAGTGTAATTAGTGTAATTCGCGTTTAAAAAAGTGACGAGAAACGACGCAGTCGTTGCGAGTGATAAAAAAGAAATTTGCGTCACACTGGAGCAATCAGAGCGTATTTGACTTAAACCTAGTCTTTAGTAGCGCAGCGCAATGTAATGGCGTCGCCGAACTGAGGCAACCAATTAACTAAATGATAATCTTTTAACCTATCAATTCAACAACATGCTATTAAATATGTTTATATTCTACAATTAAATTTGCTTGATTGGAAAAGGCAGGCTAATTTAGCAGAAAATTAACCGTAAAAATTTAAAACTAAATATAATGGCAGTAAGTTATAAAGAACTTGGGTTGGTAAACACCAAAGAAATGTTTAAAAAAGCTACCGAAGGCGGATATGCAATTCCGGCTTTTAACTTTAACAATATGGAGCAAATGCAGGCTATAGTATCGGCTTGTGCCGAAACAAAATCGCCGGTAATTCTGCAGGTTTCGAGCGGTGCCCGCAAGTATGCAAATCAGACTTTGCTCCGGTACATGGCGCAGGGCGCAGTTGAATATGCAAAAGAACTTGGTTGGACAAATCCTCAGATTGCATTGCACCTCGACCATGGCGACAGCCTCGAATTATGTAAAAGTTGTATCGAATCAGGATTTTCATCTGTTATGATTGACGGTTCGCATCTTCCTTACGAAGAAAATATAGCCCTCACAAAAAAAGTTGTTGAATATGCTCATGCTCACGACGTTACAGTTGAAGGCGAACTAGGAGTTTTGGCAGGTATCGAGGATGATGTTATTGCCGAACACAGCACATATACCCAACCCGAAGAAGTCATTGATTTTGTTAAAAGAACCGGAGTTGATTCACTTGCA
>JAQVGK010000118.1 GCA_028696755.1 Bacteroidales bacterium
CGAAACAAATTGTCAAATTGATATTTCTTCTTTACCGACAGGAATTTATTTCATCACAATTGATACTGGAGATAAAGTTGAGAACAAAAAGCTTATCATAGTTCGATAAAAAAAAAGCACCTTAATCGGTGCTTTTAAATTTATCCTAAATAACTTTTAAGTAATTTACTTCTCGACGAATGCCTTAGTCTTCTTATCGCTTTTTCTTTTATTTGACGTACACGTTCACGTGTAAGTCCAAATTTATCACCAATCTCTTCAAGGGTCATATCTTGACAAGCAATCCCGAAAAATAATTTTACAATATCTCTTTCGCGCTCAGTTAGAGTAGCCAAAGCTCTGTCAATTTCTTTTGCTAATGATTCGTTGATGAGTTTAGAATCCGTATTTGGCAAATCAGAATTTTCCAACACGTCTAACAAACTATTTTCTTCACCATTTACAAAAGGAGCATCAACAGAAACATGACGACCCGACACTCTTAATGTATCTACAACTTTGTCTTCAGGTAAATCTAATGCCTTTGCAAGTTCTTCAGAAGTTGGTTTTCTTTCGTTTTCCTGTTCAAATTTTGAAAATGCCTTATTGATTTTATTTAATGAACCTACCTGATTTAGGGGAAGTCTTACAATACGCGACTGTTCTGCCAAAGCTTGTAAAATTGATTGGCGAATCCACCAAACTGCATAAGAAATAAATTTAAAACCTCTGGTTTCATCAAACTTCTCGGCAGCTTTAATCAAACCAAGATTACCTTCATTAATTAAATCTGGCAAACTTAATCCTTGATTTTGATACTGTTTTGCAACAGATACAACGAATCTCAAATTTGCACGGGTAAGTTTTTCTAATGCAATCCTATCACCCTGTCTTATTCGCTGTGCGAGTTCTACTTCTTCATCAACCGTGATCAACTCCTCCTTACCAATTTCTTGAAGGTATTTATCAAGAGATGCACTCTCACGATTGGTAATTGATTTTGTAATTTTTAACTGTCTCATTTTATATTATTCTGTCTTTAATTTTGCGGTAATATCTCTAAATTTCGTTGTCAGTACGAATTAAAACCAAAAAGGTTATGGTTTTGATTAAAATTTTAAGTTTTTTTTTATTATTATTAAAACGGAACTGTCCGACAGTTATTATGCAAACCGCCGGACAGTTATATTATAGTGAAGTGAGTGACTAGAATTTAAATCCTAAAGTTGTTACAACTCTGCTTCTTTGCAATGTGATGTCAGTTGCTGGACTATTAACACCGTTACCTTCGTACATAAAGTACACATTTTCACTGTTGATATAAGAGTAAGCAATATCAAAATACACATTGTCAGTTCTTAAGCCAAGTCCACCGCTGTAAACAAGTGTATATGCATTCTTATTCACATGGTCAGAAACATAAGGAGAACCATAATATGCACCACCAGCTCTAAAGGCAAGAGGGCCAAATTTGTATTCGAATCCAGCTTTAATGTTGTGAGCAGGTTGGTACTCTGTTCTGATGTTATCGTTTTCATCAAAAAATCCGTAATCATAACTTCTTAGTCTGGCGTTCGAATAGTTTAGATATTCGTAGTCGATGTTGAATAATGCTTGCTTTGCAATAATAAATCCAACACTAGCGTTTGCACGAAATGGTGATGTAAGTTCATAATCGAACCTTCCTAAGTCAGAATTTATTACGTATGATTTACTCGGATCAACAAATTTAGAATCAATTGAAGTTGAATATTCATCTCTTAAATCGTAAAATGTTGGAGTATGTATCGCACCGCCAATTCTCATCCACGTAACAGGTGCATACAACAATCCAATTTTAAAGTTTATTCCCGAACCGTTAGTTCTAAAACTTTCTTTAAATGTAAATGAATTAAAATCAGGAATAGAGTCGAGCAAATCTTGTTCTACAAGGGTTTTTGATTCCTCATATCTTATCGATTGTAATCCTAAAGTAGCTCCGACATACACCTTATTCATAATATTTGCCGACATTGCAAATGAGTATTCTCCCTGATTTCCACTTCTATAAATTGATTGTTTCTGTGATTGACCATACTCACCATAATAAGCAGAGACATAACTTAGTGTATCTGGAAGATTCTGGTCAATAAGATAAGATTCCCATGCAAGGTTAGAATAGAACTGGTCCTGAGAATACAAATTTGAGTAATAAATACCATTTCCACGAGCTGCAAACCAGTCGGTCATCGAGTTATAATCATTGATACCATCAATTAAAATATTCTCATTAAAATTATTTAGTCTATTATAAGCGAATCCGAAGTTTAAAGCTTTAACACCATCGTCATCATTTACAGGTATTGAGGCAATATAAGCTATATTGTTAATATTGAAATTAAAATCAAAATCAGATGTTTCGCGCCCAGCAAAGTTTGCAAAATTATTGGTTACAACAAATCCTGTTGTAATTGAGAACTCCGATGATTTATACACTCCCAATCCAGCAGGATTAAAGTAAAGTGTAGAAGGGTCTGCACCCAATGCTCCAAACGAACCACCCATTGCATTATATCTAGCTGTTCCACCAGGATTAAGGCTTGAATATCTTAGCGCATCAACCTCATTTTGAGCAAATCCGACAACACTTATCGTTAAAGCTACACCTATTAATAATAAATACTTTTTCATAACTGTAAGTTTAAAAAATTATCTTCTTCCACCTGAAGAACTTCCACCCGAAGAACTTCCACCTGATCTTGAGCCACCCGACGAACTGCTACTTGATGATGAACCACCAGAGCTACGACCAGAAGAGCTGCCACCAGAGTATGAACTTCCTGAACTATGGCTTGAGGAACTTCCACCAGAATACGAACTTCCTGAGCTACGGCCCGATGAGCTACTTCCCGAACTAGACGAACCTGATGAGCGGCCTGAACTACTACTTCCTGAGTTGTATGATCCTGATGAGCGTCCTGAGTTGCTACTTCCAGAATTATATGATCCTGATGAGCTTCCTGATGAGCGACCAGAATTGCTGCTTCCAGAATTATAACTTCCCGAGTTCGAAGGACGAGTGTAACTTGGATTATTTCCTGATGAACCACCTCTGCTTTGAGGTTCTCTGTTCGATGAACCGCTTACATTTGTATTTCCTGTTCTATTCGAGTTGTTATTAGTGTTACTAGAACCTCCATTTACATTATAATTATTTCTAGAGTTGTACTCTGGCTTATTATATGTTGCTGGCTCTTTCGATCCAGATGTTGAAGTATTTGTGTTGGTTCCACTGGTACGACCATTATTTGCATTAGGGTCAACCTGAGCAGTATTACCCCCAGTACGTCCAGGATCTTTCGCAGGCTCACGACTAACTGAAGTTGAACTATTGCCATTCTCAGGTTTTGTTCCAGCAGGCTCGCGATTAGATGCTGAATTTGAATATGGAGCCTTTTCTGATGGTGTGCGAGATGAATTTACTCCTGTAGTATTATTAGAACTACTCGATTCAGAACCTTCTCTTCCTTGCTCTCCAGAAACTGAATTTGATACTGGCGTTCTTTCGGATGCAACAAGGCCTGGGTTTACATTATCATTACCTGTACGTCCATCTTTTGTTGGATTATCTAGTGTTGTATTACCTCCTGTGTAGAAAACATTACCATTGCTATTGTCGCTATCTGGAACTCTTGGAGTTCTACCATCATTTGATCCATTTCCTCCACTTGAACCACGATGTCCATAATAAACATCACTAAAAACGTTATCATTATAACCATCGTTATTACTATACCAGCCATTGCCCCAGTATCCATCGTTGTAACCATCATGGTACCCATTCCAGTATCCGTTGTTATAACCGTTCCAATATCCATTCCAGCCGTATCCATAATATGGATATCCCCAGTATGAATAATAAGGAGAATACCAATAGCTATAACCCCAGTAATTGTGGCGACAGCCCCAAGACCATCCCCAATCCCAGTAGCAATAAGGATCGTAATAATAATAAGGATAATAATAATGTCCAAAATTACTAAAGTAATAAGAATAACCTCCAAAATCGTCATCCTCGTAATAATCACCGTAGTAATAATTATTCTCTACATAATTTCCGTTCTCATCATAGTAAGATTCAGATGCATAATCCGAATATTCCTGATAATTACCATCCGTTTGATAATCACCTGAATAATCCGAATTAGAATTTTCGGCAAACTCGTTATTAAATGTTTCTTCATAAGTTGCTTTGTGCTCATCAACAGATGAACCATTGTTAGTACTAGCCGGCGCTGACACCTCATCCGGCGAAGAATACACGTCGTCGTAGCTTCCTGTGGTGTAGAGATTTATTGTGCAGGAACTTGCTACAACCAAAATAATTAACGATAAGTAAAATAAAGCTTTCATGTTATTATGAATTTTTATAGTTTTGAACCAAAATTTTTTAAAAGAACTTGGCAATTTTGCAGCAAATTTCATACCAAATAATATGGCAAAAGTACTTACAAATAAAGAAGAAAATTACTCACAGTGGTACAACGATTTAGTTATTAAAGCTGACCTTGCAGAGAATTCTGCAGTTAGAGGTTGTATGGTAATAAAACCTTATGGATACAGCATTTGGGAAAAAATGCAGGCAGTCTTGGATGGAATGTTTAAAGAAACAGGGCATGTAAATGCATACTTTCCACTTTTCATACCAAAATCATTCTTTAGTAAAGAAGCTAGTCATGTGGATGGTTTTGCAAAAGAATGTGCTGTTGTTACACATTACCGATTAAAAAATTCGGAAAAAGGAGGAATCGAAGTTGATCCAAATGCAAAACTTGAAGAGGAATTAATAGTTCGTCCGACTTCCGAAACAATTATTTGGAACACATACAAAAATTGGATTAATTCTTATCGCGATTTACCATTATTAATTAATCAATGGGCAAATGTAGTTAGATGGGAAATGCGTACTAGGCTATTTCTCAGAACAGCAGAATTCTTGTGGCAGGAAGGCCATACTGCACATGCAACAAAACAAGAAGCTATCGAAGAAGCAGAACGAATGATTAATGTATATGCCGAATTTGCTAGAGAATATCTTGCAGTTCCAGTACATATTGGCACAAAATCTGAAAACGAAAGATTTGCAGGTGCCGAAGAAACCTTTTGCATAGAAGCGTTGATGCAAGATGGAAAAGCACTACAAGCTGGAACATCACACTTTTTAGCACAAAATTTTGCAAAAGCATTCGATGTTAAATTTTTAAATAAAGAAAACAAAGAAGAATATGTGTGGGCAACATCTTGGGGAGTTTCGACAAGGCTTATGGGTGCACTAATAATGACACATTCAGATAATAATGGCTTAGTGCTTCCTCCGAAACTTGCTCCAATTCAAGTGGTTATTGTTCCAATTTACAAAAACGAAGACGAACTTGCCAAAATTTCTAATAGAGTTGATGCTCTCTGCAAAAAACTTAAAGAGAAAAAAATCAGTTATAAGTTTGACAATCGCGATTCTCAACGCCCAGGATTCAAATTCGCCGAATGGGAATTAAAAGGTGTTCCAGTTCGAATAGCTATAGGACCAAAAGATTTTGACAATAACACATGGGAAGTTGCACGCCGCGACACTCTTGTAAAAGAAATAATTCCAGATTCGGATTTGCTAAATCATATTGACTTTCTACTCGAAGATATTCAGAAAAACATGTACAACAAAGCTCTAGAGTTTAGGACTTCTCATACTAATAAAGTTGACTCATGGGATGAATTTAAACGCAGTTTGGAAGAAAATCCTGGATTTATTTCAGCTCATTGGGATGGAACAAGAGAAACAGAAGAAAAGATCAAAGAAGAAACTAAAGCAACAATAAGATTTATTCCGTTAAATCCAGAATTAGAAGATGGGAAATGTGTTTTTTCGGGGAAACCTTCAAAATTTAGAGTTATATTTGCTAAATCATATTAATATTTGAATAATGGAAGATCAAAAAGATATCAAACAGCATATTATCGAAACCTTAAAAGAAAAATCAGGGTTAAAACAAGTAGTCTACGACCACACAAAAAATGCTTTTAAAACCTTAAAAAAGGTATTGCAAGACATTGTTGTGGAATATAATTCGGAGTTAAAAGACGTTGACGAAAGGATTCAACTTGAATTTAGAGACAGAGGTGTTTTTGAAGCAGAAGTAAAAGTTGCTGGCGACTTACTGATATTCAACATGCATTCAAATATTTTTGAGTTCCCAAGAAACCACGAGATTTGGAAGGACAATTATTATGTTGAGGAGCCATTAATGACATATTCAGGAATTATCAATATTTATAATTTTTTAGCAGATTCTTTTAAGTACAATCGAGTTGATGATTTAGGATACCTTGTAGGTAGAATTTTTATCAATAAAGATGCTACTTTCTTTATTGAAGGAAGACGAGAACTAGGGTTCAATTTTCCTGCATTTGGTAAAAATGCTGTAACAACCGAAAATATGAGAACTTTGGTTGAATCTGCTATTGCTTACGCATTGAAATTTGACCTTCTTGTGCCACCTTATAACGATATTAAAATTATCAGTGTCGAATATATGAACGAAAAAATTAATAAGCACAAAATTCAAACTGGTAAACGTTTAGGATTCCAATATAATGCTATTGATGAAGCAGATGCTCAGAACAAGAAAAAATAAACATGACATTTGTCATAAAATCATCTTGTTTATATCCCATTTTAGTTAAAGCTTAAATGTTTTAAGGTTATTTGTATGTTTTTAAACAATTAAAAAACTGTTATATAATTACCTTCTTTTTTTCAGAAGTCTGTAATTTTGTTTCGTTAAACCAAAATAACAGATATTCATGGGAAACCAAAAGCGTATTATTGAAAAAGAAGAAGTTGTGATAAAATTTGCCGGAGATTCTGGCGACGGTATGCAGCTTACAGGGGCACAGTTTTCGGATGCATCAGCATCTTTTGGAAACGACCTTCTTACATTTCCAGATTACCCTTCAGAAATCAGAGCTCCACAAGGGACAGTAGCTGGTGTTTCAGGATTTCAGGTTCATATTGGACAGAAAGAGATTCAAACCCCTGGAGACCAAGCAGATGTATTGATAGCACTTAATCCTGCTGCACTAAAAACCAATATGAAATGGGTAAAATCTGGTGCAACAATTATTATTGACATCGACAATTTTGATAATAAGCACTATAAAAAAGCCGAATATGTTGAGGATCCATTAAGTGATGGCTCGCTAAATGGCTATACTGTAATAAAAGCTCCAATAACATCGTTATCAAGATCAACAGTAAACTCTCTTGAGCTAGGGATAGATCAAAAAACAGCAGATAAAACCAGAAATCAATTCGTTATGGGATTGCTATTTTGGCTATTTAATCGTGACTTAAAAATTGGAGAAGACTTTATTGCTAAGAAGTTTTCAAAGAAACCCGTTTTAATTGATGTAAATAAAGCTGTTTTAAGAGCAGGTTACGATTATGCCGAAACAATTGAAGCAATCGCAACTCAATTCCATGTTAATCCTGCTAAAAACAAAAAGGGTAAATTCAGACAAATAACTGGAAATATTGCAACAGCATGGGGGTTGATAGCTGGAGCTGAAAAAGCAGGACTTAAATTATTTCTTGGCTCCTATCCTATTACCCCAGCAACCGAAATTTTACAGGAGCTGAGCGGTCGCAAACATCTGGGCGTACGCACATTCCAAGCCGAAGATGAAATTGCTGGAATATGCACAGCAATCGGAGCAAGCTTTGGTGGTCACCTCGGCGCAACTTCAACATCAGGTCCAGGTTTGGCTTTAAAAACCGAAGCAGCAGGTTTAGCAATCATCACTGAACTACCTCTAGTTATTGTTAACGTTCAGCGTGGTGGGCCATCAACTGGATTACCGACAAAAACAGAACAATCAGATTTAATGCAGGCAATTCATGGTCGTCATGGAGAATCTCCACTTCCTGTAATAGCAGCAAGCTCTCCTGGAAACTGTTTCGATTATGCGTATACTGCTTGTAAAATTGCGGTTGAACACATGACACCAGTAATTTTACTGACCGATGGTTATTTGGCAAATGGAACCGAACTATGGAAAATTCCAGATTATGACAAAATACCAGAAATTAAAACTCCAAGAGTAAAAGACAATGATCCTGACTATCAGCCATACAAACGTGACCCTGAAAAGCTCAATAGATTTTGGGCAGTCCCTGGTCAGGAAGGATTAAGACATAAAATTGGCGGCCTCGAAAAATCTGATGTGTACGGACAGGTCTCACATGACCCTCACAATCATCAGGTAATGACAAACAACAGAGCCGAAAAAATAAAACGCGTTGCCAACTACATTCCAAAGCAAGAAATTATCGGCAATCAAGACGGAGGAGAACTTTTAGTTGTTGGCTGGGGAGGCACATACGGTGCTTTAAACTCGGCGGTAAAAGAACTTCGCGACGAAGGTTATGACATTTCTTTGGCTCAATTTAATTACATTTATCCGCTTCCAATAAATACATCTGAGGTTTTAGGCAAATTTAAAAAACGCGTTGTTTGCGAGCTTAATATGGGACAATTTGCAGAACATCTTCGTGCCCTACATCCTGAACACAAATATGAGCAATATAACAAGGTACAAGGATTGCCATTCTTTATCAGCGAATTAAAAATCAAGTTCAAACAAATACTGGAGGAGAAATAAACATGACACAGGCTAAACCAAAACTTACAAGAGCAGATTT
>JAQVGK010000119.1 GCA_028696755.1 Bacteroidales bacterium
GTGTCGGAGATTTTTTATCTGAGCTTCAGAAGTCTCCAAATCTGTTAGAATTCCTGAAATGTAGTTTTTATGTAACTTTTTAAAGCATTTGTCAACAGTCCCATAGTAATAAATAAGTTCCATAATAGAATCGTTTCTTTCAAAATTTGGAGGCAGATGTTCGAAAAACTCAACGTATGTTTTCGTGGTGTCGTAAATGCTGCGATACGACTCAACTTCTTCGGTTGTGAGAGAGCTACGTACAACTTCGATTCGAGTAAGCATTTCGTCGGTTTTTTTTACTGCTTCTTTTTGCTTTTCGCTCATGCACGATGCAAGAAGAATGCTTAAAAATGCAAGTATGAGAATTGTTTTATTCATCAGAATATTATTTTGTAATCAAATCAAAACCAGTAAAACTACGAAGTACCTCCGGAATAACGATGCCATCGGCAGTTTGATAGTTCTCGATTATCGATGCCATTATACGTGGCAAAGCAAGTGCACTACCATTAAGACTATGTGCCAGTCGGGTTTTTTTGTCATTATCTGGTTTATACCTTAGTTTTAAACGATTAGTTTGGAAATCTTCGAAATTTGAAACAGAGCTTACCTCTAGCCATCTTTCTTGAGCTGCTGAGAAAACTTCGAAATCGAAAGTGAGAGCCGAAGTGAAACTAATATCTCCGCCACATAATTTGAGAATGCGATAAGGTAATCCCAGTTTTACGAGAAGCGATTCAACATGATCTTTCATTTCTTCAAGTGCTGCATACGATTCTTCGGGACGGCGAATCTGAACGATTTCAACTTTATCGAATTGATGCAAACGGTTTAATCCGCGCACATGAGCACCCCAGGAGCCAGCTTCGCGGCGGAAACAAGCCGAATATGCCATGTTTTTTATCGGGAAATCCTTTTCGTTAAGAATTACATCACGATATAAATTTGTTACGGGGACTTCGGCAGTTGGAATAAGGTAGAAATTATCAGCGGTAGCATGATACATTTGCCCTTCTTTATCTGGAAGCTGACCGGTTCCAAATCCGCTGTCTTCATTTACCAAAAGAGGAGGTAATATTTCTTCATATCCTGCTTTTTCGGCCTCGTCGAGGAAGAAATTTATCAATGCACGTTGCAATTTTGCTCCTTTGCCTTTGTAAACAGGAAATCCAGCGCCAGTAATTTTTGTGCCAAGCTCAAAGTCAATAATATCGAGTTCCTTAATTAAATCCCAATGTGGTTTTTTTACGCTAAGTTGTGGAATTACTCCTCCTTCTTTAACTATCACATTGTCGTTTTCGCCTTTTCCAGCTGGAACAGATTCGTGCGGTAAATTCGGAAGTAATACTATTAGAGAATTAAGTTCGGTTTCGGTACTTGCAAGCAAAGATTCTAATTCTTTAACCTGCTCCTTTAATTCAACAGTCTTTTGTTTCGATGCGTCAGCTTCGTCGCGTTTGCCCTGTGCATATAGTTGTCCAATCGATTTCGACAAGTCGTTCAACTGATTCTGCAAATTGTCCTTTGCAAACTGATTTTCCTTTCTTTTGTCATCAAGTAAAATAATCTTTTCAACAAGATCTTCAGCGTTAAAATTCTTGATTTTAAGCCTGCTGATTACTTTTTCCTTTTCTTCTCTGATTACTCTTAAAGTCAACATAATAATGTAAAATTAATGCTGCGAAATTACATAAATTAACGGGAAAAAGCAACAATTGTTTTTTTGCTCTTGAAAGTACACTGCTGGCAAGACCTGTCAGTGTCTGTTGGTCCTGACAGAGTGGCAGCTAGCATATGTCTTTATCGACGTTTGCGTTGCCTCTAAAACAATGACAAGAGAATGTAGTAATGTAAGTCGGCAACGCAAAGTCTAAAACCTTGTATAACTCTTTTTAACTTTCCATCGTCCGCTTTTCAGGACATGGAAACGTTGAAAAGTTTAACGTAACTCTGCTTCAACTTTAGACAATTAATACCTTCTTGAAAATTAATATGGTCTAATGCTGATTGTATTTTTTTGAGCTCCGTAGACGCTGCGCTGAGCATTTCGTCGAAGCGGAGCTCAATGTCTGTAACCACGGACAAGAACTTGTTCGCTGTCCGTGGATGCAGCTAGAGTATGAATATCTTTGGCATGTGTTTTTGCCGGTCACTGAGCTGCGTTGCCCTGCGATGCGCTGAGCTTGTCGATGTGAGTTTATCGAAGGGTCGAAGTGTCCGCAAAAACCATGACAAAGAAATCATTATTGAAAATGAAAGAAATTGGACTAGCATAAAATTCAAAATGGTATAAGTGCACGGTTTTACTGCGCTTACCACATCATTCAGAGCACTTATTTTATTAGCATGGAAACGTTGAAAATACAGAAAAGGAAAAAATGTTTTGCTGTCATATTTGTTTTATAACAATATCCATCAACAAAAAAAGCCCGCAACTGCAGGCTTAATTAATATTTTAAGAATAAAACTATTCGGCTTTTTCTTCGTTGTTGTTTTCAACTTCAGCAACTGGAGCTTCAACAACTGGCTCAGCTTTTACTTTTTTTGCTTTAGCAACTGGTTTTTCTTCAACAACTGGTTCTGGAACTACCAAAGGAAGAACAGAAACATAAGATCTGTTATCTTTTTTCTTTTGGAAATGAACTGTACCATCAATAAGTGCGAATAATGTATGATCTCTTCCTATACCTACATTTGCACCTGGATGATGAACTGTACCACGTTGACGAACTAAAATGTTGCCTGCAATTGCAGCTTGACCACCATATATTTTAACTCCTAGTCTTTTACTTTCGGATTCACGACCGTTACGCGAACTACCGGCTCCTTTCTTATGTGCCATTTCTAATTACTTTTAAAATTATGCTTTGATGTCCTGAATTTCGATCTCTGTTAAATACTGACGGTGACCGTTCAGTGTTTGATAACCTTTTCTTCTTTTTTTCTTGAATACAAGAACTGTTTCGCCCTTACAGTGCCTGAGAACTTTAGCTGAAACATTTGCTTTTGCAACTACTGGAGCACCTACTGTAACTTTGTCTTCGTTATCTAGTAAGAGAACTTTGTCGAAGTTAACTTCGCTGCCTTCTTCATTTTCCAGACGATGTACAAAAAGTTTAGTTCCTTTCTCGACCTTAAACTGCTGTCCTGCGATTTCTACTACTGCGTACATTTTACTTAGTTTTTTTAATAAATCTTTTAAAAAATTTCGGACTGCAAATTTAGAAAACATTATTTTAATAACAAACAATTTTTTATTTATTTTTTCAAAAGTCCTGAAAAGCTCTTCATTTAAGCGATTTATTGACAAATAGCAAACTTTTTTAACTTCAATTATCGAAAATTTAAGTCTTAGATAATAAAACATATCATTCTCAGTTATATCTTTGTGAAAAATTTTGAATTGAAAAAGCTTTCGACATACATATTAATATTAATGCTTTTTACAGCTACGGTTTTAACTGCGCAAAAGCCTATTCCGCTTAACCTGCCAAAGCTTGATAATCAGGTTGCTCATTTTGGTTACTCCCTTGGGTTGAACACAATGGATTTTACAATTCGACCATCTGATACATTTTTGCCAAGTTTCGATACAGTTATGGCTGTTGAAGTTAGTCGCTTTGTGGGGTTTAATATTAATATGATATCAAATCTTCGCCTGTTGGAGTATTTGGATGTAAGATTTTTACCAGGTTTGGTTTTTGGACAGCGAAATCTTGAGTATAAATACATAAAAAACGGAGAATATCGCCGTCATAATATGATGATCGAATCAACTTTCATTGATTTGCCAATTTATCTTAAGTATCGAGCTGCCAGAATTAATAATTGGCGACCATTTGTTATCGCTGGTGAAAGTGTTCGAATCGATTTAGCTGCACAAAGAAAAATTAATCCAGACGAAAGACCTAAAATCAGACTTCGGCCCTTTGATGCATATTACGAAGTTGGAGTTGGTGCCGATTTCTTTCTCGAATATTTTATGTTTGGTATAGAGCTTAAATCTTCATGGGGGCTTTTCAATGTGGTAGCTTACGACGACACTCAATACACCGAATATTTTAGAAAATTGAATTCTCACATGTTTATCGTTTCTTTCCATTTCGAAGGCGGGAAAATTGATAAAATTAAATGGTGGAAATAAATGATTAAGGAAGTAGATTTTATTCTCTCTCCCGAACAGCTCTTTTCAAAAGAATATGTTTTAAATGCGATTAGTTCAAAAACAGGACTAAAGGTTGACGACATTAAAGAATATCGTGTAGTACGCAAATCTATCGATGCCCGTAAAGGTGTAAAATATAATGTGAGACTTCAGTATATTGTTAAAAATGAGAAATTTCCATCACTCGCTGGAAAATTTGCGTTTAAAAATGTTTCAAATTCGGAACCTGTTATAATAGTTGGTGCTGGACCAGCTGGTTATTTTGCAGCCATACAATGTCTAATGTCGGGATTAAAACCAATTGTTCTTGAACGTGGCAAGTCGGTGGATGAACGCAAACATGATATTGCTGCATTAAACCGCGAACATAAACTAAATCCCGATTCAAATTATGCTTTTGGCGAAGGTGGTGCTGGTACATATTCCGACGGAAAGCTTTACACTCGTTCACGTAAACGTGGTGATGTGAACCTAATTTTGCAGCTTTTGCATCATTTTGGTGCTGACGAAGAGATCTTGATTGATTCTCATCCGCATATCGGTACTGATAAGTTACCGGGAATTATGAAGGCAATTCGCGAACAAATTATTTCTTGTGGAGGTGATGTTGTTTTTAATACAACGGTATCAGAATTAAAAATTAAAGATTTTGCCGTAACGGGAGTTGTTTGTACTAGTGGTGCAGAATACGAATCTAAGCATGTAATTCTTGCAACGGGACATTCGGCACGTGATGTCTATAAATTTTTGAGAAATCAAAATGTGAAACTCGAAGATAAAGGATTTGCCATGGGCATTCGTGTTGAGCATCCTCAGGAATTGATCGACAGCATTCAGTACAAACGAAAAACTCGCGGCGATTTATTACCTGCAGCAACTTATAACTTGGTAAAGCAAATTGATGGACGAGGTGTTTACTCATTTTGTATGTGTCCAGGAGGAACAATAGTTTGTGCATCAACTGAGGACAGACAAGCAGTTGTAAACGGAATGTCGAATTCGCGCCGAAATTCACCATTTGCAAATTCAGGAATTGTTGTTGAGCTCCGCCCCGAAGACGTAGTGCCATACTGTGCAAGTAAGGAATTTCCTGGGCTAGCTTTTCAGGAACAGTTGGAAAGAATGGCATGGCAAAATGCAGCATCCGGATTTAAAGTCCCTGCTCAGCGTTTGGCCGATTTCGTTAAAGGAAAAATATCTTCGGACTTGCCAAAATCTTCATATTTCCCAGGATTAGTTAACAGTCCGATGCATTTTTGGCTTCCAGATATTATTGGCTCAAGACTGCGTAAGGCTTTTGGCGAGTTCGATAAGCAAATGCACGGATTTTTAACAAACGAAGCTATTGTTACTGGTGTGGAATCTCGTACAAGTTCTCCTGTAAAAATTGTTCGTGATTTTGAGTCTTTCATGAGCCCAAGTCTTGCTGGACTATACCCTTGCGGCGAAGGAGCAGGCTATGCCGGAGGAATTGTATCATCTGCAATCGATGGTATGCAGGTGGTTGCAAGAATTGGAGATGCATAATCAACGGAATAAATATTTAACTATTTTGGTGACTTAGAACCAAATCTCAAATTACAAATAACAAATTACAACACTAAGGCATTTATTGGAATTTGTTATTTGGAATTTGTTATTTGTAGTTTACACCCAGTCAACCAAATTTTCGCCAGAATGAATTTTATTAAAAAAAATAATCCATTAAATCCCTTTTTTCTTAATTTTGTAGAAAAGAGAAAAACATGAAATTACGTATTGCGCTATCATTATTAATGGCAATTGCCGTATCTACAATTATACAGGCACAGGAAAAGAACGAGGATTACACCAGGTCTGAAGTTTTAATCGAAGAAGAAAAGTACGAAGAAGCTGCAATTATTCTTGACGAATTGTGCAAGCAATTTCCTGATAATTATGAATATTTTAGGGATTTGGGATATGCTCATCTAAACATGTTTAATTTTGATGAGGCGATAATTGCTTACAACAAAGCTGTGGAACTTAATAAGGATTGTTATAAATGCTATTCTCATTTGGCCAGAGCATGGTACGAAAAAGGTGAATATTCCAAAGCTGAACAAATTATTGCCTCTGGATTTGCAATAACAGATACTACAGCTCATTTGTACATGACGCGCGGACTAATTTATATGTCAACAGATCGTGGAGATTTGGCATTAAAAGATTTTTCTAAAGCAATTGAACTTGCTCCGGATGATGAGGATTATTACATTCTAAGAGCAAATTATTATCTGACTATTAGCGAAGGCTACAATTCGTACAGCGACATTAGCAACGCAATTAAAATCAATCCTAACAACGCCGAATATTATTATTATCGAGCATATATTCTCACAAATCTTAATGTTCACGACGAAGCCTTAATTGATATTGATAAAGCAATAAAGTTAAGTCCAAATTATGCAGATTATTACAATCTTAAATTTACTATTCACATGAATCGTGGTGAGTACGATCAGGCAGAACAAGCTGTGATTAAGTCGATCGAAATAAAACCTAACGATTATTATGCTCATCTCTCACTTGGCGATTTGTACATGCAGATTAGTAATATGGACAGGTTTTGTGATTGTTATTCGCGAGCAATTGAATTGCATCCTGTCGATAATCCAGAATCGAAAGACGCTATGATATACAAATATGATAAATATTGCATTGAAGGAAAAATGCCATATTATTTTGTAAGAGCTCTTGGATTTTATAATGAGTCAAACTATAATAATTGTATTTCTACATCCGAAACAGGAATAAAAATTTCTGGACCAGCACCAATACTTTACAATATTAAAGCATCTGCTCATCTATCGAAGTTAGAATATGATAAGGCTCGAGTTGCTTATGATTCTTGCATAATGTTAAAAGCAAATCTAAAAGCAAATGTAAATGACTTTTACAGCTATCCAATTTCGGATTCTGACGCAGAACTTGTCGCATCTTCGTATGTTGTTAAATCTCATTTTGGCTTGGCTATAATTTATTTGGTAAAAAAGGAGTACGACTCGGGATTAGTAAATATTATCAAGGCTATAGAGAAGGCCGAATCGCTTAAAGGTTTTGATGGTCTAGAATTACTTTATGTTACTAAAGGTTTGATTTATCTAGGTAAGAACGATTTTGATAATGCCGAAAAGAACTTTAAAATTGCTCAGGAAAAGAATCCTTACAGTGTGCTTCCACGTGTTAACCTCGCACTGCTATCAGTTTTGAAATCTGTTACTTACAATCCTAAAAAATTATTATTCACATATGAACCAGGTGTGATGTGTCCAAGAGTAATTATTCCAGCAGTTAAGTTGCCTAAGGAGTTTGATGCAAAAACACTTGAGCCAGCATTAGAAATTTGCAATACGGTTATCGAATTCCAACCCGAAAGTCCGTATGCATATCTTGTTAAAGCAAAAATTCAACAATTGTTAGGCGATAAAGCTTATTGCGAAACAGCTCTGATGGCTCGGGAATATGGTTTGTTTAACTCTTTTGCTGAGATTGGCGCAGATTGTAAGTAAAATTTTGAATTGCAAAATTTTAATATAATGCTGAGCTAGATTTAGCCTAAAATATATTTAATATTTGGGCATAGATTAGTGATTAGATATAAAGATGCCTTTTTGGCGAAAATGACTTAATAATTAGTAATATTACAACTTCATTCCTTTCATAGACGACAATGTATAATTTATTTTATTATTCTCCCACGTCTAAACTATTGACTGTATTTTTGCCCGCTGAAATAATTGAAAGTGAAAAGTTTAGTTTACTTGGGAATAGTTTTTCTTGTTGTAACAGGATTTGCTTGTGGCACAAGGAGTAATGCCGGGACTTCTGGGAGAGTTGAAAAACTTCCCGGAAACCTTTCGGCAGGAAAGGATATCGAAAGAGATATTGACAGAATTAAAGCTTTATATTCTGGTTTTAATACAATTGCAAGAACTGTTGTAGGTAGAAAGAGGATTGAGCCACAAGAAATTGGAAGATTAAACAAAATTATTTCCGAGTTAAAATATTACGAACTCGTATATTCTCAAATGTTTTTTCAGAAAGAAATTGAAAAAACTGCTTACATGGTTATGATGAGCGATCCTGATGCTCAGAGAATAATGTCGGATTATGTTTTACTAACCCGCCAATTGCAGAACGTAGAGGGAAGGCAGTTTATTAATTTGTAATTATGAAGCAGTGGTCGGTCCCGAGCCAAAGGCTCGTGGATCCTCGTTAAAAGAAGAAATTGCTTTGCACTTTTTCTTTTAGCGAGTATGTTAAAATTGCAAATTGCTTTTTCATAAAATTCACAAAGCAATTTCTATTTTAACGGGATGGCAGACTGCTAAACTTGAGCTTTAAACAAAACTCCAAATTCCAAACTTCAAACTCTTTACGTGTATCCACTAACGCGGAATTGAAAATGAATCCTAAATTTATCTTTCGATTTTGTGCCCTTTGGAAAGGCATTGTACTATGGCTATTTGGCATTCAATTAAAAAAAATCAAAATTATCTATGGATGTTAATGTCCT
>JAQVGK010000120.1 GCA_028696755.1 Bacteroidales bacterium
TATGCAAGAATCGAAAGTTTTGTTTCTACTGCTCGCAAAAACAACAAAAACATATTCGAAGAATTAAAGGGCACTTTCGATGGTCAAAATTTTTTAACTTTGCAGGGCAGCTAAATAATTACAAAAATTGTATTATTGTAAACTCGCAAAATGAGATACCCATATTATGAAAAAACGTTGGCTTATTAGACAGAGTGGTGATTTGGAGAAGGTTGAAAAACTGTCAACTTTACTCAACGTTGATTTAAAGATTGCTAACTTGCTTGTTCAACGTGGAGTTGAAACTTTTGAAGAGGCAAGAGTTTTTTTCCGACCAGAGCTTAGCGATTTACATGATCCGTTTCTAATGAAAGATATGGATAAAGCAGTAGAAAGGCTAATAAAAGCAGTTAATGAAAAGGAACCAATACTTATTTATGGCGATTACGATGTTGATGGAACAACTGCAATTGCTGTAATTTACAATTATTTAAAACGTTTTCATCCAAATATTACATTTTACGTTCCCGATAGATATAACGAAGGCTATGGAATTTCATTTCAAGGAATTGATCATGCAGAAATGCTTGGATGCAAACTAGTAATTGCTGTAGATTGCGGAATTAAAGCAGTTGAAAAAACAAAATATGCTAATCAAAAAGGAATTGATCTAATAATTTGTGACCATCATAATCCAGGCAGCGAATTACCCGAAGCTATTGCAGTTCTCGATCCTAAACGATCAGATTGTGATTACCCATTTAAAGAACTATCGGGATGTGGAGTAGCTTTTAAGTTTATGCAAGCATATTGCTCAACTGTTAGAGATGATTTTGCAAATCTTACTAAATATCTGGATTTAGTTGTGGTAAGCATTGGTTCCGATATAGTACCTGTAATTGGTGAAAATAGAATTCTTTCTTATTATGGTTTGCAGCAGCTAAACAATGATCCTTTACCTGGTTTAAAAAGTATTATAACAATTACTGGTCTAACCGATAAAGAAATACAGATAAACGACATCGTTTTTAAAATCGGACCAAGAATCAACGCGGCCGGCAGAATGGAATCTGGTAAGAGAGCTGTAGAATTGCTAATCTCCGAAAACGTTAGCTTTGCTGACGTCATTGGTCAAGAAATTGATTGCATAAACTCCAGCCGCAAAGAACTAGATCACGGAATTACCGAAGAAGCGCTCAATATGATTAGCACCTCCGAAATCTCAAAAAACGCATATTCTACAGTTGTTTTTCATGAAGAATGGCATAAAGGTGTTATCGGCATTGTGGCATCCAGATTAACTGAAACCTATTATCGTCCAACAGTTGTATTTACAAAATCAAATGGGATGGCAACAGGTTCGGCTCGATCTGTTCCTGGATACAATTTGTATGAAGCTATTGAATCGTGTAGCGACTTACTCGAGAATTTTGGTGGACACATGTATGCCGCTGGTTTAACCTTAAAGATGGAAAATCTTGATGAATTCAGAATCAGGTTTGAAGATTACGTTAGAAACACAATTACTGATGCACAAAGGATTCCTGTTATAAATGCTGATATGGAAATTGAAATTAAAGACATTACTCCCAAGTTCTACCGCATACTTAAACAATTTGCTCCTTTTGGACCCGAAAATATGACTCCAACATTTGTCTCCAAAGGAGTTTACGATAATGGTAGCGTTAAAAAAGTTGGAAAAGATGGCGACCACCTTAAACTTAAAGTCGTGCAACATCTTGGCGATAATAGGTGTATCGAAGGAATTGGATTTAATTTCGGAAGCTTTCATAATCATATAAAAGAGTACAATCCTTTCGATTTATGTTATCAGATTTTTGAAAATAATTTCATGAATCAAACATTTTTGCAAATACTTGTAAAAGACATTAAAACCAATGAATAAAAGGCAATTTACAATGTTAAAATAGGTTTTCAACATATACATTTTAATAACTTTTTAACAATTAATACAACTTTTACATGATAAAATACGTTTACTTACATAAATTTGTAATAAATTTGTCACAGTTTTAAAGCAACCATTTATTACACTTTTACGTTTTATTTTTTTTAAATAACAGGAACATTAAAACCACCTTTATGAAGAAAAGCATTTTAGTACCGCATGACTTTACAGAAGTAGGTAATTATGCAATGGAACATGCCTATATGGTAGGTAAAGCATCTAGAACTTCTATAAGTTTAATTCATATTGTTAAAAGAAGTTCTCAAATAGACGAGGCCAGATTAAAATTGCAAAATATTGCTGATGAGTTTTGCAAAGAAAAGGACGTTGAGGTAACTGTAGAAGTACGAAAAGGCAATTTATTTAGAGAAATATATAAGTACGGCCTCGAAATTGATGCATATCTTGCTGTAATGGGGACTCATGGCATTAAAAGCATCAAAAAAGCCATGAAAGTGGTCAAAAAATTTGTTAAAATTCCTTTTATTCTTGTTCAAAATCCAGTAATTTTTGGAGAATACGACAGATTGGTTATTCCAATTGATTCAAATATTACTTCAAGAATTAAAATTCAATGGGTTAGATATATCAACACACTGTTTGCAAGCAAAGCATATTTGATTACTCATAATGTTAGTGATGGATTTAAGCAAAAAGGATTAAATAATAATATCAAATTTGCACAAAATTGGTTCGATAAAGAACTTATTGATTACGATATTAAAGTTGTTGAAAGTAGTAAGAACTTTGCCGATTCAATCTATTCTTATGCAAATGAGGTTGAAAGCGACTTAATTCTTGTAATGACTGATCAATATAGATCTTACATTAAGGATATCAAAAAAGTTGAAAATATTGAACTATACAAGAAAATTCCGATTATGTGCGTTAACAAACGTACCGATATTTTCAAATTGGGAGGCTTTAATTAACAGAATCATTTAATTCTCCAGCCGATAAAGTTTTTAACTTTATACGGCCTTCTTTGATTCGCCTCTCAAGATTAGAAATTGCATGGCGAAAATCACGAAGGTAATCTTCAGAATAAAGATATAAAACTCCATCGAACTCAGAAAGATGGGGTTTTTCTTTTGTTCCATTCCCTGTGTTTAGCGACAACCTGGCTGTAGGTAGAAACATGTGTGTCATGCAAGCCCGAAGCTGAAAATAGAGAAAATTATCCTTATTCGCATCATAATATGCTTGTGGAAAAAGACGATTTATCGCTAGAGAAAACCTTTTTAGAGACTGCTGTTTAGCTCGTAATGGTTTATCGTCGAGATAAGAACCCATAATTTCCGTGGCTTGCGCACCTGTCATAAATCCAAATAGCAACTGATTGTTCTTAAAAGTTGACTCAACAGTTTCTAAAACATGGTTGCGTAAAAAATCGATATGCTGCTCGGCAGTCGTTATTAACATCAGAATTTATATCTTAACTGAAGCTTTATGTCAGTTCGGTTATTGCCGTCGATTGCATCTAATCCTGTTCCAAAATCGGTTTGATCAGCATAATAAGTATTAGCAATTCTAAACCAAAAATCGAGATTGTCGGTTGCCGAATATTTTACCACAAAAACCAAGCGACTCCCCTGTCCATAATAAGCTGGAACCGAAAATCCATAAAGGATATCAGGTTCATAAGCATAAATTCTGGTGTCGTAAGATTCGGTTTCGAAAACTGCAATTCTCGCATTAAAAGTTAAGGGCAACTTTGCTGGTTTGTACTGAAAGTCCTGATAAATAGTATATCCCCACTCAGCAACACCATTTATCGAATATCGCGCTAACTCAGCCCTGCTCTTAAGCTTCCATTCATTACTCGCAGTGTACGACATGTGCAAACGATATTTTGAAGAAGAATACTCACTCAATGGCCTTACCCCTGTTTCGGTATCTGGATCGTTTTTTTGTTTAGTCTCGTATTTCATCCTAAAATATAGCTCCAGATTTCGCTGTGGAAAATGTGTAACCTGAACCAGATACTCTTTGCCAGCAGACGGTCCACCCACACCATATCTTAACCAAGGATACTTCCACGAATCAAAATACGCACTAACTTTCCACTTTTTCTTTGGAAAAATCTCTGTGCCGATAAACAAACCCGTTTCATTATTAGGTTTATTCCCTTCCGAGAAAGGCTGTGCATACAATGCTTGATAATCTTGTCGTAAATACCTATGAACAACCGACATTTTAAACTCAGGTACAAAATCGAACACAGCGCCGTTTACTGTTGCCCATCCTAGATTACTACTCATCGAGGTTTCTCCAAATACATTTACTTTATGTATCGATACCAAATAATCAACTCCAAAGTTAGCATTCTCGGTTCCGCTGAAATCAAAATAACGATATAATGCCGGATTCTCGGCTAAAGGTTGCGAAAAACCGTAATAAACACCTGTAGCTCCAATACGAAATTTATCCTCAGTCCAATTTAAATTAGCCCCTGTAACAAATTCTTTAATTGTCTTTCGTTTAGCCACTTCGGATGGAGTACGATGATAACCAGTTTCTAAAAACGACGACACATATTGTTCCTCTTCATCAAAATCCTCGTTTAGCACAGTATCAACACCTGCATCGAGACTTTTATAAGAAACAAATTCTGTAAAAGTAATTTTACCAAATTGCAATGTCATTGCTTGACCACGAAAAAATGCCGATTCGTTTACCGAACTATATTTATTAATGCCCCTAGCTTTTTTTATGATATTTGTTGATGATGATGTCTTGCCAAAACTCATTCCCGACCACATCGTCATACCCTGCCCAAACTGTGCTGTAAAATCTCCCACAACCAGTTTCTTTATTACTCCAATTTTATTAATTTGAAAATGTCCAGAGTAATAATCGAACCCATATTTCTGTGCTCCATTAAAAAACTGCTCGCCATCATCCTTCTCCATGGTAATCCCATAAAACAATCTATCCTTATATTGATATGTATGTCTAAAATAGAGTTTATCGGGACTACCTAAATATCGGGATTTATCAGGATCTAAAGCCAAAACACTATCTGGAATCTCCATATATCCCTCTTTCTCTTGCAACAATCTTTGATATCTAACAAAACCTGTATGCCTCCCATATCCAAACAACTTTGCTAAATCTGTTGTTGGTTGATCTTTCTTTTCTTGCACGGAAACAAAAGGCAATAAGCGTTTCAAAGTAAGTGCATCTATTCCGTCAACAAACTGCAATTCGTAAATTGATTTGTAAGCACCAAATTTCTGTCGATACTTTACAAGAGAAAAAATCTGAAACTCGGTAAGAAAAAGCATATCTTTATAATCATCCTCAGTAGCCGAATTCAAATCAAGAGGATTATAGTAAAGTTCTTCCAAGGCTTGAAATAAAGTAGTATAATCCAGCTCCACATCGCTCGAAGATGCAATTTCCTCAACAATCTCATCCAAAGAATTTATTGTCTCTTCCTGAGAAAAGGCAACAAAAGGCATACATGCCAAAAACAATATGATGACAAGCTTAGAACGCATAGTTTACCGATAATTTTGGTGTAGAGCCAAGCACTTCGTGATAAGCATATGCGAGATCAAATCTCAGGAAATTATTTCCAAAATGCTGTTTATATCCAAGACCAAACGAATATTCGACCGGAGCCAATGCAACACCAGCTCTCATTGCAAACTGCTCATTAATCAAATATTCAATTCCCGACCTAAAAACTGGAGTATAACCATTAATAGATTTCCCAGATTCGACAGAAAGCAACAAACTTTTACTAAACAAATAAGATAATCCCAATCTTAAAGTTATCGGCATTTTCGCATCATTATCTTCAAAATACGCTTGATTTAATGGATTAAAGATATAAGCTCCTATCGACAATTTATCGTTTGGCTTTGATAATACTCCTGCCTCAAATGTCAAAGCATTCAAATTACCATAATAGTCTGCTTGCCGAACCGAAAAATAATTTACCTGAACTCCTAAAGAAAAATACTTAAATAATTGCTGCGAATAACCTAAAGCAAATTTATCGCTTTGAAACTGTGAATAACCAAAATGAGAAAATCCAAAACCAATATTTCCACTAAACAGTGGCGAACTAAAACTCATTGCTCCGTAACCAGTTTGTTTTAGTAAGAATCTGTTTTCGTAATAAAGGCCAACTTCTTTTTGTTTTAAAAAACTATAAGCAGCAGGATTGTTAAAAACAGCCCAAGCATCCTCATTGGTTATTCCGGCATTAGCCATTCCGGCAGCCCTTGCACCAGCCACAGTAGTATAGCTTTGAGCAAAAGATGCCGAAAATGAAAATGCAAAAACAGTAATTATTAGAAATTTCTTCATATTAAAATATTAAATAACCCTGTAGTCAAATTTGTATTCCTGCAATTCTTCATTTGCCGATACAATTTTTTGTTTAAGACTTGCTTTAAACTCTGTTAGCTTTGCCGCAACTTCAGCATCTCCGGTAGCAATAATTTGTGTAGCAAGGATAGCTGCATTTTGAGCACCATTTATTGCAACAGTTGCAACAGGGATGCCAGGAGGCATTTGCACAATTGCAAGTAAAGCATCCATTCCATCCAGACTAGCATTAATTGGGACTCCAATAACAGGAACTGTTGTCATAGCAGCAATTACACCACATAAATGTGCGGCCATTCCAGCTGCGGCAATTATAACTTTAATGCCGCGATCGGCAGCACCTTTAGCAGATTTTTCAACTTCATCGGGAGTCCGGTGAGCCGATAAGGCGTTAATTTCAAAAGGAATTTTAAACTCATTTAACTGCAACGCAGCTTTCTCCATCACTTTCCAATCCGAGGTGGAACCCATAATAATACTTACAATTGGTTTCATCTTTTATGTTTTATAAATTAACTTGGTAAAAATACGCAACTATTTCTTATTTTTGCACTATTGTTAAAATTTTATCATTATAAATTAATTTATTTCTTCTAAATATGGAAAAAGTTAAAGTTCACGATAAAGAGTTCGAGATTTTCATCAATCAAATGGAAATTGAGAAACGCATTAAGCTTATGGCCGAAAAAATGAATAAGGATCTGGCAGGCAAAAACCCAATTTTCCTTGGCATTCTAAACGGTTCGTTTATGTTCGCTTCCGAACTTTTTAAAAGTCTCGAAATCGATTGCAGCATTTCGTTTCTAAAACTGGCTTCATATCAAGGAACCTCATCGTCTGGATCAATTAAACAGCTTATCGGGCTCAACGAAAACCTGTCGGAACGAACAGTTGTTATCATCGAGGACATTATAGACACTGGAATAACAATGGAAAACATCGTTAAACAGCTTAAAGGTTTTGAACCTGAACGAATACTAATTTCTACATTACTATATAAACCAAACGCATATAATAATTGTTATCCTATTGATTATTACTGTTTCGATATTCCAAACGACTTTATTGTCGGCTATGGTCTCGATTATAATGGCTACGGTAGAAATTTAAAACATATTTATAAAATTATAAATGACAAATGATAAATTAATATACTGCTTAAAAAACCAATTGCTTCGCTTTGCTCGCAATGACCGTGCCTGTCTGAGGTCGGCATGGTCATTGCGAGCCGCCTTTGGGCGGTGCGGTCACTGAGCGTAGTCGAAGCGAAGCACCCAGTTTGCAAACTGTTAACTAAAACTGCTGCAAACAAAAACCGAGCATAGTGAGCAAACAAAAAAACAACAACGGCGAAGCCCTCACGCGATGCATTGAGCGGCGTCGAAATGAGCCTAGCGAGTAAACAAAAAACAACAAGAAACAAAGCGAACGCAGTGAGCCAAGGCGAGCGACAACAACAACGGCGTTAGCCCTCACGAGCGATAGCTAGTAAACATTATAACATCAAACAACAAACAATATAACCATGCTAAACATTGCACTATTTGGACCGCCCGGAGCGGGAAAAGGGACACAAGCAAAGAAACTTGCTGAAAAATACAATCTCACCTACATTTCAACCGGAGATATTTTACGCCGCGAAATTGCAGAAGGTACGCCATTAGGACTTCAAGCAAAGTCAGTAATTGAACAAGGAGGATTAGTTTGTGACGAGACAATCGTACAGATTATCGAAAACAGTATAAAAATGAATCCCGATAGCAAGGGTATTTTGTTCGACGGATTTCCGAGAACCTATGCCCAGGCGTACATTCTCGATGGTTTGCTGATTAAGATGAATACAAAATTATCGTGCTTATTAAGTCTTGAAGTTCCAAAACCAGAGCTTATCAATCGTATGATGTTAAGAGCTGAGAAAGAAAATCGTGCCGACGACAAACAAGAGGTTATTGAAAACCGTTTACGCGAATATGACAACAAAACTGTTCCCGTTATCGACTTCTACGATCAACAAGGCAAATTTTTTCCAATCGACGGTATTGGAACTGTTGACGAAGTTTTCGAAAGACTAACAGATAAAATCGAAGATATTCTTGCCCAAACCCTTCTCAATGTAGTATTCTTTGGCCCTCCAGGTGCTGGAAAAGGGACTCAGGCAAAACGCATTGCCGAACGATTCAACATGGTTTATGTATCAACTGGCGAAATGATTCGTAAAGAAGTCGAAAACCAGACCGAACTCGGCAAAATTGCAAAACCGTACTTAGAAACTGGCGATATCGTTCCTGATGATATTGCTATTAGACTAATAGAACGTAAAATAGCCGAACACAAAAATATCAAAGGATTTATCTTTAAAGGAT
>JAQVGK010000121.1 GCA_028696755.1 Bacteroidales bacterium
GACAACTATTTTTGCACAACAATGGGGTCTTTACACAATTTATTGTGGTCAAAATCAAACAACAACAGTTATTATCGACACGGCAGGAACAACCTACAAAACATGGACATTTTCAAATTCTAAGAAAAATGGGTACTCTTGCTATATGCTCGAAAACGATACATTGTTGCGTAGTTATATTTATTCGTCGAATAGTTTTAGCGGCGGCGGAATAACAGGAGCGCTCCAGAAAGTTTTATGGGATGGAACTGTTGTTTGGGATTATCCATATTCCACATCTACCTATTGTATACACCACGATATTTGTCCTTTGCCAAACGGTAATGTGCTTGTTATAGCTTACGATAAAAAAACTTCTACACAAGCTACTCAGGCTGGATCATCATCGGCAATAGAAATCTGGTCTGAAAAAATTGTTGAGCTTAGACCAACCGGAGCGACTACTGCAGAAGTTGTTTGGGAGTGGAAGGTATGGGATCACCTTTGTCAGAACTACAATTCGTCAAAGGATAACTATGTTAGTTCAATTGTTGCCAATCCTCAACTTCTTAACATTAACTACAATACTGCAAAAGATTGGATGCACATGAATGGCATAGATTACAACGAGGAGCTTGACCAAATAGTAGTAAGTTCTCACAATCTAAACGAGTTTTACGTTATTGATCATTCAACAACTACAGCCGAAGCTGCAGGCCACAGTGGTGGAAATTCTGGTAAGGGTGGCGATATTCTCTATCGCTGGGGAAATCCTACGGCATACGGCGCAACTGGCACAACTAACTTTGATGTTATTCACGATGCTCACTGGACTCCATCCGATTATGCTCCTTGTCCAAATTGCATTGGGGCTATGAATAACGAAGGAGGAACCAGCGGTAAAGCTGCAATTGATATTGTTGATGCTCCTGAGGATGGTTACAATTACTCGCATACGGCAAATCAAGCTTATGGACCAACAACATATACCAGTAGATACAATACCAATCAATCTTCGATGGGACAAGGTAATTCGGAGCAGTTTCCTAATGGAAATATGATGATTTGTAACCCATCAGGAATGTCATCTACAATTTGGGAGATAAATTCATCGGGAACAACTTTGTGGACAAAGACCATAAATCAAAGTATCCCACAAGCTCATAGGTACGAAAAATGTTACATCCGACCAGTTCATGCCAGCGTATCTGCTTCTGATTTGATTATATGTGTTGGCGACGAAGCGGTTTTAACAACTACTGCTACAGCAGTAACCGAATCAAATCCAACTTACACTTACTCTTGGTCGTCGGAACCTGCTGGATTTTCTTCTACTGCTGCTAATCCAACAATCACACCTTCTGTTGAAACAACTTATACTGTAATTGTTACTAATAATCAATCGGGATGTGCCGACGAAGTAAGTATCGAAATAAGTGTGCTTGCTGCTCCCGAAGTTCCTGTGATTACTGCTGATGAAAATATACTTAGCTCAACTTCTGCAGAATCGTATCAATGGTATTTTAACGGAACCGAAATTGATGGTGCTGATTCTCAAACATATTCTGCTAGTCAAACCGGAAATTATCAGGTCGAAGTTTGGAATGCCGACGGATGCTCATCTATCTCTGATAACTTTAGTTTTGAAACTTCTGATATTGAGTCTTTTGTTACTACTTCTGCACAAATCTACCCAAATCCAAATTCGGGAGAATTTACTATTTTTGCTGAAGTAGAGTTTACTTATCAAATTGTATCAACATCAGGTAGTGTAATTGCAACAGGTGAAAATAGCGGAACTGTTGATATGTCGGATTTTGCTGGTGGAGTTTACTACGTTGTAATTAAAACAGAGGATCTGGTAAGTACTCAAAAACTGATTATTGTTAAGTAATATTGGAAATCATGAAAAAATATTTGAAATTTTCGTTTGTTCTTGCATTTATATTTTCAACACTTTGTGCATCATCGCAAATAAGTTTTACAAATTTTACCAATGTAAATGGGCTGGCAGATGACTTTGTGAGCGGTGGAGTTGCAATTGACGCTAATAATATTAAATGGTTTGGCACACAAAGCGGATTGTCGAAGTTTGATGGAACAACTTGGACAACTTTTACTACAACAGATGGGCTGGTTGATAATTATGTGCAGTGTGTGGCTGCCGATAATGCTGGTAATATTTGGATTGGAACAGGAAATGGAGTGAGCAAATTAAATGGCTCGACTTGGACAACCTATACAACCGAGCAAGGGCTTCCTGATAATTCGGTAAATTATATTGCTGTTGACAATTCCGGAAATATTTGGTTTGCAACATACAGTGGCTTAGCCAAGTTTGATGGAACTAATTTTACAACTTTCACTACTTCGGACGGATTGTCGAGCGACCTGATTACTTACATTTTACCTTTTGGGACAAAAATTTGGCTTGGTACAATTGGAGGCGGACTAGCTTGTTACGATGGCAGCACATTTACTTCAATCACATCTGCAAATGGATTGCCTGACGATAATACTGGAGCGATAGAAGTTGATGCAAATGGTAAAATTTGGGTTGGAACTTATCACGGACTTGCAGTTGTAAATACATCTAATGTGGTTGAAACCATTTATAATCTCGATAATGGCTTGTTTAATAATTATGTTCAGGATATTGTGATTGACGATGATGGAAATGTTATTGTTCTTGAATTTGCTGATTATCTCTCGGATGGCGGAGTAACTGTTTTTAATGGTACATCTTGGCATACATATGTTGTTAGCGACGGTTTAATTGATGTTTTAGTTAAACGTGCAGAGATTGATGATGATGGTTTTGTATGGATAACAACTGGAGCTGGCATTTCTAAAATGTCGCTTGGTTCGGCGGTAGAGCAATTCTCACTTTTGCAGGCCGATGTTTATCCAAACCCAACTGATAATCAGATTTTTATTACAGGTTTGCAAACTGATGTTGAATTTCAATTTTATGATGTTTGCGGAAAATTGTCATTGTCGGGCAATTCTTTTGGCGGTACTATTTCTTGCGGAGAGTTACCAGCTGGTATCTATTTTTTAAGATTCAGATCGGAAAATGAAGAATATGTAGCGAGGATACTTAAAAAATAATCATGCTAAAGGCAAGAATTAAAAATACTGTTGTTTTTTGCGTTTTTCTTTCGTTGGGATTGGCTTCTTCTCTTGGATTATCATCCCAAAGCGATTTCTATTCTTGCAGCCAAGTGAGGGAAATTAGAATATATTTTAGTGATTCAAACTGGAAATATTATCTAGATTCTCTTTTTTCTGCTGGCGATAAAAATTCGCGGATAAAAGCTGATGTTGAAATTGATGGAATTCTGTACAAGGAATGTGGAGTACGTTACAAAGGCTTTAGCTCGTGGAATCCCGACGAAACAAAGAACCCGTTTAGTATAAATCTTGACTATACGTTTAAGAACCAAAATCACGAAGGATACAAGAAACTAAAGCTTAGCAATGTTATTTACGATCCATCATTCTTGCGCGAAGTTTTAGCATACGGTATTGCACGTAAATACATGCCAGCACCCGAAGCAAATTTTGCAAATTTGTACATAAACGATACTTTAATGGGGTTGTACTCAAATGTTGAAGCAGTTGATGAATGTTTTACTGAGAAACACTTCTCACGCAATGATAATGCTTTTTTTAAAGGAAATCCCGAAAATCTTGTTTATCCTTTCGGTCAAAATGCAAACTTGAATTATTACGAAGGAGATTCATCGGTATATTTTCCTTATTACAGCATCGAATCTGATTATGGATGGGAGCAACTTTCAGATTTTATTTATGTGTTGAATAAGGATACTGCAAAAATTTCGACTGTGCTTAATGTTGACAGAGCCCTTTGGATGCATGCTTTTAATTATTCATTACTTAATCTCGACAGTTACATTGCTTATGCTCAAAATTATTATCTTTTTTGTGATGATAATGGGCAATTTAACACCATTCCATGGGATATGAATATGTCGTTTGGAAGTTTTAGACATAGCGATGGAGCAACAAATTTCTCGGGTGTAACCATGGCAAAACTGCCAATATTAAATCCACTGCAAGCTGCGACCTTTTCGATTTCGCCACGGCCTTTGATGAAAAACCTTTTGCTAAATTCGCGCTATCGTAAAATGTATATGGCACATATTAGAACGATCATGGAACAAAATATTGCCGATTCATCTTTTGTTGATGAGGCTGAGATTTTGCATGAATTGATTGCCGATTATGTAGAAGCAGATACAAATAAATTTTATTCAAATGCCGATTTTGAGGCAAATATTTACTCTTTAACAGGTGCATCAACCGATCAATATCCAGGGATACAGGATGTAATGCTCGAAAGATACGCTTATCTTCGAACAGTAGCCGGATATTTGGGCTACCCAGTTTATCAGAATCATTTTTTCGATAGAGAAAGGGCTATGCGCGGAGAAAGCTTGTCTGTAAGTGCTAATTTCGAACTCGCCGATAAAGTTTATCTCTATTACAGATGTTCATCCGATACTTTGTTTACACAAGTTGAAATGACTGGGAATAATGATGATGAGCACGAGTTTTTTACTACCGTTGTCCCAAATGGCTTAAAATTCGAGTATTATTTTTGGGCAGAAAACGATTCTGCAGGTGCATTTTATCCCGAAGAAGCAGCGTATAAATTTCTGGACTTACCAGTACGACTGGAATATGGAGATTTAGCAATTAATGAAGTGTTTTATGAACTTAATTCGGATAGCTATTCGATAAGCAAAGTAGAATCTGTTGAGATTTATAACCCAAACTCAGAAACTTTAAACTTAGTAGAAGCTAAAATTTTTTGCAACGAGAAATCGTATTTAATACCTGATACATGTTTAAGTGAGAATGGATTTATAACTATAGATTTGAATCAGATTGCAGATGTACACGACTTTGCAAGTAATCCAGATGATTATATTAGTCTAATCGATGACAACTTAACTATCGATTCATTGCAATTTTATAATGTAAGCATAAATCACTCATTTGGGAGATATCCTGATGGTAATTTAGTGTATAGTTTCCTTGAACCAACTCCATCCTGTGCTAATCGATGTACAGAGAATGTTTTTAATAATGTTGCTGTATATCCAAACCCTGCTCAAGATTATATTGCAGTTGATTTTGTTGGTCGTGGTAGCATTAAAAATATTAAAATTGTTGATTCGGAAGGTAAAACTGTTTTTTTTGATGACTATTCCGAAAAGAACTTTTATTCTAGTGAAATTGATATAAGGTTTTTGAGTTCGGGTTTGTATTATATAATATTTGAATGTGACAATTCGTTATTTAATACTAAATTTGCAAAGATTTAATATTTATTTTAAATGTATAAGTTATGAAAAGAATTTTTCAGTATTTGATGGCGCTTTCAATGGTTTTGTTGGCCGCTTTGTTAAGTAGTTCGTGCGAAAAATCTGCTGGAGAAGGTGGAAATGCAACAATCACTGGTTCTGTGTGGGTAAGGAATTATAATAGTACATTCACAAATTTGCTTAGCGAGTATGCTGGCGTAAAAGAGGATGTTTATATTGTATATGGCGATAATGTGGGTTACGATGATAAAGTAGAAACTGATTATCTTGGTTATTACAGGTTTAACTACTTGAGGCCAGGGAAATATACGGTTTATGTTTTCTCCGAAGATTCAACATTAACATCACCAGATGGTACAATTGCGATAATTAAAGAAGTTGAAATCACTGAGTCAGATCAGATTTTAGCAGTTCCACAGATAGTAATTTATAATTAGGATTATGAAAAAAATAGTCATATTTTTAATGGTATTTTTACCTGTATTCGTGTTTGCACAGAGTAAAACTGAGCTAAAATCGAATAAAATAAAGTCAAAGACAGTTGAGAAAACAGAACAGAAAGATGGGCAAACCATTACTTACAAAGAGTTTTACGAAGAGTATGACAAAAATGGAAGAACTGTTTTGCAGATTGAGTATAGTAAATCGGGAGAAATAAAAAAGAAAGAAACTTTTAAGTATGATAGTTTTGGCAACGAAATAGAGAAAACTGTTTACGAGAAAAAGTCGGGAACCACTGTAAAAACTGTGACTAAGTACGATGCAAACGGTGAAAAAGCTGAGGAAACAGTTTACGATAGTGCCGGCCAGATTATGCAAAAGCAAACTTACACAGTTGATAACAAAGGATTTAGAAAAGAAGCCAAAGAATATAACAGCAAAGGCGAATTGCGCTGGAAGAAAACATATACTTATACAAGTTTTTAGTGAGAACGATTGCCGAAATACTATCTGATTTTGAATCGGTACAGCTTGAACAACTTGATGCTGTGAAACTGCTTAATAGAGTTGATACCAAGTTCTTGCTGCATGTGTCGTCGCTTCCAAACTTACTCGATGCTCTGTCGGTTGGATATTATGTTCTCGAAATTATTGGGCAAAGAATGAGTCATTACGATACTATGTATTTCGATACACAGGATTTTCATTACTATTATGTGCATCAAACAGGTCGATTGCCACGCACAAAGGTAAGAATCAGAACATATATGGAAACATGTCAGAGTTTCCTCGAAATAAAAGTAAAAAACAATCATAAAAAAACTTCAAAAGTTCGTATCCCCATAGAAACTGCAGAAATTCTTGCCGATAAAAAGAGTAGGAAATTTTTAAAGCAAAAAATTGAACGTTATAAAGATATTGTTCCTGTAATTGAGGTTATCTATTCTCGTACAACTCTTGTTAATAAAGATTTTTCAGAGAGACTTACTATTGATACGGGGCTAAAATTTAAGGTTGGAGATCGTGATTCCGATTTTTCTGGTTTGTGTATTATAGAGCTCAAACAGGATAAATCATCAAAGTCTTTTATTAGAGATGTATTGCGCGAACACAGAATTTTTGAATCTTCGTTAAGTAAATACTGCTTGGGAATTGCTACATTATATCCCGAAGTTAGAAAGAATAACATTAAACAAAAAATCAGAGAAATAAAAAAACTTTGTCATGAAAATATTTAAAATTTTAATCGTTTTTGCATTTTGCACTTTTGCAGGCTTATCAAATTATAACAAAATAATTGCTCAGGATAGTAGCGAAATAGCAACCGAAGAGGTTTGGGAACAGAGTAGCCTTGATGAGTTGGTTGTTAATGATACACTAAGTCAAAGCGAGAAAGAGCAAGTTGAGGCAGAAAAGAAGAAGAAAAAAGATAAAGATATTATTAAACTCAATGGTGAATTCTTTATCAATCTATTGATAAATGTTGGCTCAGTTTTATTAATCATTTTCTTGATTTATTATCCCAGAAATAAAAAACTTGGTTACATATTTACATTTATTCTGTTCAACATCGTTATTTTTATGCTCACCTATGTGCTTAACGAGGTTAAAATCTCGATGGGTGCCGCATTTGGTTTGTTTGCTGTCTTCTCGATGTTAAGATACCGTACTGCCGGAATTTCGATGAAGGATATGACTTATCTTTTTGTGTTTATCGCTCTTGGTTTGATTTCGGCAATTAGCTTAGATTATTGGGAGCTTTGTGTTATCAATGGAATCTTGATTGTTACCATATTCTTGCTCGACAGTAACTGGATTTTAAAGCAAGAAACAACTCGTAGTATCGAATACGATAATTTAGTAATGATTAAGCCCGAAAATCGCGAAGCACTTATCGAAGATCTTAAGAATAGAACAGGCTTTAATATTCACCGAGTGGTTATTGGTAAGGTTAATCTGCTTAAAGATTGTACTACAATTAAAGTTTATTTCTATGAATAGAAAAAAATATATATCGTCAATTTTAATTGTAATTTTTGCAACAGTTTCGTATGCTCAGGTAAACGATGCTGGTTTGTGGATAAATATTGGTATAGAGAAAAAAATAACACAAGCGTGGGCTCTGGAATATGAGCATTGCACCCGATTTAACGAGAATATTTCGGAGGCTGGAAGTATAATAAACGAAATTGGTGTTAATTATAGATTGAACAAGCAATCGCAATTATCTTTATTCTACAGATTAAATTTAAAGCGTCAGTTAAACAATATGTATATCCCTGTTAGCAGATTTTACGTTGATTTTTCGCATCGAATAAAGCCTGGTACGATTGTGATAACCGGAAGATTGCGTTTTCAGCATCAGCAAAAGAATTCTCTTTTTTATGATTTTGATGGTAGCACTGCAAATACTATAAGACCTAAGATTACTTTGAAATATCCAGTAGCTAATTTTTCGCCTTATTTATCTGGCGAGGTTTATGTGCCAATTTTTCATAACGAATACAAGCCTATCGATAAAATAAGAGTAGAAGCTGGGGTGGAGTACGATATCAGTAAGCAGCAGTCGGTAGATCTTGGATATCTTATTCAACGAGAGTTTTTTGAGAAAAATCCTAAAACCGATTTCATAATTCAGTTGGGTTATAGCTTTAGCTTTTAGCAAAAAAAAAAAGGCCATCCCTTTCGGAATGACCTAATCTCACACACAATTATCCTTAACGCTAAAATGTTCCTTCGTCGTATGCTTTTTCCCCATGTAGAGCAGCATCTAGACCAGAATCTTCGACTTCAACAGGTACTTTTACCTTAGTGATGAAGTTAATAATGAAGAGCATTAGATATGTGAAAACAAATCCATATATTGCTGCAATAGCA
>JAQVGK010000122.1 GCA_028696755.1 Bacteroidales bacterium
TTTAATTCGAGGATAAATGCTCGCTTTATCTGAAACTAAAAGCACTCTTATGATTGTTTCGTAAATCGGTCCGTCTAATTTGCCTTTGATAAATTTGGCATTTTCTTTGTCATAATTAGTCGGCTTATCTAAATTTACCGCAGATTTTAATTCCGGATTTTGAATTCCTGTTAAAAACTCAGAAATAAAATATAGCGGGATCATAATCGTTCGCACAATAAATTCGATAACATGTAAAAACCAATCGGCAAACTTTTGCAATTTGGTTTTATGAAAATATGAGTTGAGATTAATTTGTCTTTTAATAGAATAGATTTCTTTTCTGGTAAATAGTCTGTCGATTTTATTTATCGGCCTTATAATAATCTGCATAGCGGTAATTTCATCTTGCTTCAGTTTTGTCATATTACCGGTTATATACGCCAATGGGTCGTGTTTGGTTAAATCTGCCTGTTCGTTAATAGGGAGAGTAAAATGCTCTGCTAATTTAAATTCCAATATTTTAAAACTTTTTTTATTAACCAAATCATTTTGTATATAATCTTTGATTTTCTTTAATTTGATTCCACTTGCGTATGATCGCAAACTCTTTTCAACCGAATCTGAAATTGCCTTTGGAACTCTTAAAACATATCTGATTCCGCAGTCTTTAGCCGATACGATTTCAAAGCTTGAAGAATGCTGACGAACAAATAGTTTATCTAACCAGCTATTTTGTTTTAGTAGATCAGATATGAGAGTAAATAATTGAGCAGTCGATACAGAAGCAATCTCGGTATGTTTCGGAGGAGTAATTTCAAAAAAGACAAACGTCTCGCGTTTGTCATGTATGATTCTAATCAGGCCAAAAATAATTTTTATTGTCAGATATAAGGCAAATAAACAAATTGCCGATATTAGTAAATAAATCAGCAAATTTCTAATGGAGATACTGTGGTAAAGATTTACAAAGAAGGTCGGCAGATTCAACGAGTTTAAATTGATTTTTGCAATACTTTGCATAAACAACCGCCAAAATAACCCTCCTTGTTATATATCTAAGAATTAACACAAAATTATTTTTTTGTAAAATACAATCATTTACTGCGAAAGTATCATGTATATTTTAAAATTACAAACCCCTAACCTATAAAATTTGACAAGAATATTATTGTTGTGCTAAAAAGAAAATGAAAACATTTTAATAGTTTATCAACCTAACAATAGGAGGGAGAAAGGATGGCATATGCGTCGTTTTCGTATCCTCCTGAATGTTGTAGGAGGTGTGTTTCTAGTATTAGTTTTGTCAATTGCACCGGCTTTAGCCGCTGGTCCTGATATCTCTCAAATTGAAAATTTTGGGAAAAATGTAATCCAGGTATTGGTAACGTTAGCCGGGCTCCTTGCAGCCGGTTTTTTTGTAATGGGAGGTATAAACTACATCACAAGTTCAGGAAATCCTGAACATTTGGAAAAGGCAAAAAAGACGATTATTTATTCGGGAATTGGCTTAGCTGTTGCAATCGCTGCATTTGTTTTAACTAATGTAGTTTCGCAGTTGGCTAATACGGCATTTGGGGGTTAATCATGTTAAAAAAACTACTTCACAAACTGTTGTTTGCTGGAATAGTTGTTTTTACCCCCACTGTCTGTTTTGCTCTGTCAAATGATGATGTTGCCCACTATACCAGCGATACACTAACTGTTTTAATAGTGTTGGCTTCTTTAGCTTGCGTATTCTTTCTGATCCGCGGGGCTTATTTATATATAACTTCAAGCGGAAATCCTGCCACTCTTTATGAAGCTAAAAAGACAATCAAGGGAGCGATTATCGGTTTTGTGATCGTATTGGCAGCTAGTATGCTGTCATCGCTTCTGACCAATGCAATGACTCAACCAAACTCTAGCGGCATCGAAGCCGCTATTAATTTATCCCCGATTGAGCCCCAACAAAATGACGGGTCACTTACACAAGTATTGTTAGACGCAATATCGGGGTTTCTAAAAAATATTATTCAATCTGCGACCCAACCGATTGTCGACGGGGTTACTTGGTTTTTAACAACAACTCCGTCACTTGCCAGTAATTCGGTTATATTTAATTTTTGGCTTGTAATAGTCGGAATTACCGATTCGTTATTTGCCTTAGTTATTGCTCTATTGGGATTTAAAGTTATGAGTACTTCAACTTTTGGATTTGAAGAGCTGACTTTAAAAGAAATACTTCCCAAGATAGCCATTGCTTTTGTAATTGCCAATACCTCAATTTTTTTAATTGACCGGGTTGTTCAGTTATGCCAAGTAATGGTGAACGCAGTATTAAATGCCACGGGAGGAATTGGCGAAGCATGGATATTAAATGCGTTTGATCCGGCGACAATGTTAAGTGGTTCTACATCGATAGTCACTCTTATTTTTATGATTATCTTTGTGGTTCTTTCGGTTGTTTTGCTTTTGTTTTATATTAGCCGACTTATGATTTTGGCTTTCGGTGCCGTTGTTTCTCCGCTTGTTAGTTTATTATGGCTTGTTCCTAGAATGACTGATTTTGCCGAAAACTGTCTTAATGTCTATTTAGTGAATATTTTTATACTATTCGTGCACGTGGTAATAATCCAATTGGCTTCTGCTTTCTTTACAATTCCGAATCAGTCAGGAAATGCCAACCCGATAATATCAGTTCTGATCGGTGTTGCAATGCTTTCTATTATGCTTAAAAGTACTGCAACCGGAGTTCAACTTGCAATTTCAAATCAAGCAACAGGTTCTGCTAAAAAGGTTGTTACACAGCTAATTAATGTTGTGGGATCAGGTTCCTCTGGTTCTTCTTCTAGTAGTTCTTCCGGGAGGTCAGCATGAAAACAACAGTAGTTCCTGCTCAAGTTACAACCGTTGAAGACAAGATTGCCGGAAATTTCACATTTCCTCAAATAGTACTTTTTATAATCGCTCTTTTAGTGGGTACTGCAATATATATTCTTATTCCTCCAAAAACTAACTTCACTGTCGGAAAATTAATACTAATCGTTATGCAACTAATGCTTTTTGGAGGTTTGGCAATAAGATACAAAGATAAGATAATTGCCGACTGGCTGATTATTATACTGCGATATAATTCACGACCGAAAAGATATGTCTTCACCAAGAATGATACTGCTTTTCGAAAAAAACTTTCCAAGCTGAAAAAGAGTGTAAAGATAAAAAAGACCCAAAAGAAAATAGAAAACAAGGCAGAAGAAAAATTAAATTACCATTCACAAAATAAGGTAGATCAAATCCTAGTTAATCCAAAAGTATCAATATCATTTAAACCTTCCAGGAAAGGAGGTCTCGATGTTTCATTTGAATCGTCAAAACGCTAACGGCTCGGCAAGAACTCAAATCGGCATCAAGGAAGTTAAAGACGGGATTATCGTGCTCCCAGGGAATCGTTATCGTTCGGTACTTGCCACTTCATCTCTTAACTTTGAACTGCAAAGTGAAGCCGAACAGGATGTAATTATAGATACCTTCCAGTCATTTTTAAATAGTTTAACCAGACCACTTCAAATATTAGTTAGAATAAGAGAGTTAGATATCGATAAATACTTAGAAGATTTACATTCCTCAAGGGCTGGTGAAACTAAAAAGATATATAAAAAACAGCTGGAGAATTATAGTAACTTTATTAGAAAGTTAGTTTCGGGAAATAAAATCTTAACCAGAAAATTTTATTTGGTCGTTCCCTATGAAAATAAAAATGCAACAGATTTTTATATTGCAAAAGAACAGCTTTTGCTTGAGCAGGAAATTATAATTAAAAACTTAGAAAAGTTTGGAATGACAGCCAAACCATTAAATAGCTTGGAAATTCTTGATTTATTCTATAGTTTTTATTGCCCGGAAAAAGCAAAGCTTCAACCTCTTGCACAAGAAATAGTAAGGCAAACAAATGATCAATCAATTATTTAAAATTAAACGAAAAACAAAACCGAAAAAGAAAGAGTTTAACGAAAAACTAAAAGAGTTATCTTTTCATTACGGTCAGCAAGACCAATTAGATTTTATTACTTATTCGGGTATGGAAGAACGACCCGACCATTTAGTTATAGACGGAAGACATGTTAAAACACTTTTCATATCCGGTTATCCCTATACTGCATCAAGTGGGTGGTTAAATAATTTAATCAATTTCAATCATAATGCCGACATTTCATATCACATTGAACCGATTGATGCCAGCTTTGCTCTGCCAAAGCTAAATCGAAAAATAACAGAACTTACCTCAACTAAAAGATCGATGGAGCGATCGGGAAAAATTATTGATGCTGAAATACTAGATCCATTGGAATCAGCAACAAAACTGCGTGATAAAATTCAACGTGGTCAAGAGAATTTATTTCAAATCTCAATTTATATCACACTCTCTGCATATTCACTTTCTGAGCTTGATAGAAAAGTAAAACTCTTAGAAACTGTTTTGGCAACCAGATTATTTTATACAAAAACTGCAGTTTTTCAACAGATCGAGGGTTTGCAATCCGTTCTACCTAGAGGTGATAATTTATTGGCACAAAAAAGAAACCTAGATAGTTCTTCCGCTGCACTGTCATTTCCTTTTGTTTCGTCCGAACTTGTTCAGGAATCAGGTATTTTATATGGAATTAATCGCTCCAATAGTTCTTTGGTAATTCTCGATAGATTTAAACTTCCTAATGCCAATAGTATTCTATTCGCTCAATCAGGAGCCGGGAAAAGTTATACTGCAAAAGTTGAGATATTAAGACACTTAACGCAAGGAACAAAGGTAATAGTAATCGATCCTGAAAGAGAATACCGACAGCTTGCGGATTCAGTTAAAGGCACGTATATAAAATTATCAAACAATTCAAGAGAAAAAATAAATCCGTTTGATCTTTCGGTAAATGTGTTTACAAAAAGAATCAACTTTACCGATCATGTACAGTCATTAACCGAAATAATTTCTTTAATGGCAGATGGTTTATCTGCCGAGGAAAAATCAACGGTAGATAAAGCCATACTTGAAACCTATAAAAAATCTGGCTGGTATCCAAGAAAAAATAAGCAAAATAAAAAGAAAAAATACCCGCTATTCTCAAACTTTTATAAGATATTAAAAACACTAAAACAAAATAAATTATGTAGGCGTTTAGAAAAATATGTCACAGGTTCTTTATCGGAAGTTTTCAATGAACAAACTAATATTAAATTAAATAACCGGCTTGTAGTTTTTGACACTAAAGATCTGCCCGAATCTCTTAGGCAGATAATGCATTTAGTTATTGCTCAATATGTTCAAAATCAAGTTAAAAGTGAACCATGCAAAAGAATACTTGTCATAGATGAAGCATGGCTACTTTTGCAACATGAAGAAAGCGCAAGATTTATTTCAGGACTTGTAAGGCGTGCAAGAAAATACTATCTTGGTGTTTCAATTATTTCACAACAGGCAAATGATTTTCTTGACAACGCTTATGGACGGGCTATTGCGTCGCAAAGCGCTTTAAGAATATTAATGAGGCAAGATACTACAACTATAAAGGGTGTAGCTTCAGAATTTCATTTAAGCGAATATGAGCAAAGATTTCTTCTAACATGTGAACGTGGAGAAGCTTTGATTATCGCCGATCAGCACCATGTTGCTGTTAAAATTACCGCTTCGGAAGATGAACATCCGTTAATAACTACTGACCCGGCAGAAATTTATAATAAAAATGAGTCCTCAAACAGTTAAAATTATTGTTGCCGTATTTTCAATGCGACATGAATTAAAATATATTTTTTGGACAATTATTGTAATTTGTCTTCTTCCTGTCTTTGCTGTGATCATTTTAACTCAAAATGGAATAGATCTGGTTTCCGATGTTCTTGTTACTGGGAATACTCAAACCTCACAAGTTGAAATACGTGATCCAGCCACAGGTGAGATTGTAGATCATGTTGACCAAACGTCAATGTGGCCAGTATCTGGGCCTGTAAGTTTAGAATTTGGAGTACCGCATTTACCAATACAATTATTTCATACAGGTATAGATATTGCTACTACTGATCATCAAGTTGGAGACCCGGTAGGCGCATTTATGGCTGGTACAGTAACTTATGCGGGCGAAACTTCATATGGTTATGGTAAACACGTTATTGTTAACCATGGGCACCATGTAAGCTCACTATACGGGCATTTTGACAGTATTATAGTACAAGAAGGTCAAGAAGTTGAAGTCGGTACTGTTTTAGGACTAAGGGGTAATACCGGTTGGTCAACCGGACCGCATTTACATTTTGAAATCAGGGTATTTGGAATACCGGTAAATCCAAGAATTTTCTTAACTGGAAATCCGTAATTTAATCATATATTTATCCTCTTGACACTATCACTATGTGGATATATACTATAACTATAGGGATAGTTAAAAGGAGGGTATATGGATCTCAATACACAATTAAAAAACACTCAAACAGATAACTATTTTAATATAGCCGGTAATGTTGCTGATGAAATTATATCGATAGAAGAATGTAAGCAGTTTACTGAAAAATTTGATCTTGATAAAAAACATATTGGTTTAATAAGAAATTACATGATAGGAATAATTGATAAAACAATTAATTCATATTTGGATAATTTCAAATGAATAAAATTTCGGAAGAATACAAAAAGGCGATTATATACTGTCGGGTGTCCTCTGAAAGACAAGTTAAAGAGGGTCATGGATTAGACAGTCAAGAACATAGGTGTAGAACATTTGCCGACACACTGGGCTTAAAAGTTGAAAAAGTTTTCAACGAAGAAGGTGTATCAGGCGGACTTTTTGATCGACCGGCGATGAAATCACTATTTAAATATTTAGATAGAAGATGGCAGACAAAATATGTTGTAATCTTTGACGATCTTAAAAGATTTGCCAGAGACGTTGAAGTGCATATTAGATTAAAGACAGAATTAAAATGTCGAGAAGCTAAACTTGCCTGCTTGAACTATAACTTTGATGACAGTGCCGAGGGTGAATTTGTCGAGACGATTTTTGCAGCTCAAAATGAACTAGAAAGAAAGCAAAACCGCAGGCAGGTTTATCAAAAAATGAAAGCGAGAATGGAAAGAGGTTATTGGTGTTTTGGAGCTCCCTCGGGATATGTATTTAAAAAAGATAAGACACACGGAAAACTATTAACTCCAATCCAGCCTGTAATGGACATACTAAGTGTAGGGCTAAATGACTTTGCCGAAAATAGACTCTTAACACAAACTGATTTTTTGAAATTCTTAAGAGATAATAATTTCGCTCAAGTTTGCGGTACAACTAGAACAACCTATCAACATGCAAAAGAGCTTTTAACTAATCCTTTATATGCAGGACTTATCGAATATCCTAAATGGAATATTACAAGGAGAATGGGGCATCACAAGGCTATTATAAGTGAGGCAACCTTTGAGAAAATTCAATACAAACTAAAGCGTCCTGAAAGAAAACCAAGAGAAACAGATAATGTCGAATTCCCACTTAGAAGGATAATATCTTGTGCTGTATGCGGTAAAAAGATGACCGGCAGCGCTTCGCGAGGAAAGAACAGATATTATGCTCACTATACGTGTAATAATAAACACTGTAATGCCAGTCCAAAAAATATTCGTGTAGAAGATCTAGAAGCCGAATATATTAAACTTTTAGAAAAAATCAAAGTCAAAAAGGAAGTTTTGGAAATGGGAAGAATTATTGCCAAAAATATTTGGGATAAGAAAATCAAGCAATTAGGTTCGGCAAAAGTACAGCAGGAAATGGAGAAAAAAGAGCTAGAGAAACAAATAGATGATTATATAGATCTCATTCCAAAAACCAAATCCGAATCAATTAGATCTCGATACGAGAAAAAGATTGAAGAAATAGATGAAAAGATAAAATTACTTGATCTTGCTAATTCGAGATCAAACAAAAAAGAGCCCGATATAAACGAGGCACTCTATCTTGCTTTTAGGCTACTTGGAACACCCGCAAAAACGTGGATTAACTCCGATAAGCAGACTAAAATCATGTTGCATGATATGATATTTACCGAGAATCCTATCTACTCTGTAAAAACAGGATTTGGAACACCTAAATTATCGTTTCCATTCCTGTTAATGCAACAAATTGATAACTTAAAAAGCAATATGGTGGAGCCAAGGAGAGTTGAACTCCTGTCCAAAACACAACGACTATTGTGCTTTTATACATGCTTAAAAGTGATTTTGTTTGTCTCTCGATACTTTATACCAAATCTATCTCTAAAGTACCCAGCCCGATTTATGACGTCCATAGAATCTTTTCGGGCCGAAAAATCCCAGGACGGCTAAAGCGTTATTAGGCTAAAGCTGGTGCAAAGTTTAGGCTACCAAAGGCAGCTTTAACTTTGGAAACAAAGTTTTTTGCACTTAAATTTTGATCGATTTTATTACAAGTGTACGATCCCACTCGGCATGACACAATAGTTATTAATGTCCTGTCGAAACCAATATGGCCCCAAGTAAACGGATTATAACATAATTTTATCACTTTTTCAATAATAAATATGCATTTACGATCCATAATCTGCTAAAATATAGTCATGAGGGAAAGTGACACTGAGTGGCATTTTTTAGAGTTAGACGAAATATACAATAAATTGGGTACCAAT
>JAQVGK010000123.1 GCA_028696755.1 Bacteroidales bacterium
TGCAGATTTCGCGAGTAGGAGTGATTATCAGGGTTTTTATTCCTTTTCGGTCCCCATACAGAATTTTATCCATTACCGGAATAAGAAAAGCTGCAGTTTTACCCGATCCAGTTTGAGAGCAAGCCAATAAATCGTGTCCTTTAAGAATCAGAGGTAAAACAGCTTCTTGTATTTTTGTAAGATCGGTGTAATTAAAGGCATCAATACCGTCTTTTATGCTTTGAGCAATATTTAGTTCTTCAAATTTCAAATTTTATTTTCCCTTTCTATGAAATAAACGTGTTCCCGCCTGATTCTGCTGGAAAACGCCGCGGTTTACCAGTCTAATGTCTTCTACTGTGTAAAATGCTCCAGGGTTATATTCGTTTACTAGAGTGATTAAATCTTTGAGTTTTTTTCGGTTTACTGTTATAAAAAGAACATTTACTGGACCAGTAGCTCCATGAGCGTCCAAACGAGTATGCCCATAACCATTCTCCTGTAATGCAGTAACAAGTTCTGCTGCAGGTTGAGCAGTTACTAATCGTAAACCAACTATTCCAAGTGCAATTTTTTCTTCCACTATCATCCCAACGTAATTACCTGTTGCAAACCCAGCAGCATAAAACAAAAATGTAACCCAGTTATCGAGATTTTCCATAATCTGTCCCATAGCAATAATCCAAATAAGAACCTCGATAAATCCCAACAGAGGAGCTACAATTTTTTGTCCTCTCGCAACCAAAATAATTCTGATGGTTCCAATTGTTACATCACAAATTCTGGCTGCAAAAATCATCAGTGGCAACCAGACATAAGCAAACATATCAAATTCCATAATCCATTTAAATTTTTTGCAAAGATATTCCAAATAAACGAATTGTGAAAATTTGTATTTGTGGTGATTTAAACACTAGCTTTTATTTTCTTTGTATTAGGATTTAATAATTTTTCGCTGAGACTCATAAGCTGCCCTTTCAGGGCGAATTGCTGGATGTGACTTTCAATAAGAGGCAACGCCTCTTGTTGAATTAAATCAGACTTACAGCCTGATTTTATAACCATAGGTTGTATAGGTAAATATAAAAAAACGCTATGTCATTCTTAGTAAACAAAATACCGCTTTCACCCTTAAAGGGCAGCTTGTTGTAATTATGCGAAGTTAGGCTTAAAACCTAGATAAATACAATTCAACTTAAAATAGATTACTTGCAGGCGGATATTGATTTTTTGTAATTATTTAGGTCTCTGGAATAATTATGTAATCGGTAATCAGTAATCAGTAAATTGCATGAAACTTTAGATTCTGCATTTTTTTAAAAAAGTGGAATCCTAATAAGCAAGAGCGATTATGCAATTTTACCGATTATGCAATTTTACCGATTACGAAAAATAATTCTAGTTTTTCCATAATACCTATATATTTACGATTTTTTATTTTTTTGTATGTTTTTAGCTGGCTGTAGGAACAGTATGATAAAAAGGCTATGAATAAAAATTGGGCTTTTCGGCACTTCGATAAACTCAGTGCAGGCAAGCTCAATACATCGCATGGGGCATGGAGCATGGGGCTTAAATTGTAGAAAGAATAACATTTGTGCTAATAAAAAAACATTGTGCTAAATTATATAATAAGCAGAGTGTTAACTTTCAGCACAAATCCCTCCATGCTCCATGCGCCATGCGCCATGCAAAAAAGCAAATGATTATAAATTGACACCTAAATAATTACTATTTTTTTTAAATTATGTTTTGTGATATATGTAGAAATTTATAATTTTGGACTAATTTATTTTATTTTCATACTATAAAATATTAACCAATGCTTAGTTATTAGGCAATTATAAAAACAAATTTTATGACAAGAGAAGAGCAACTTAAATTTTGTAAAGCATGTAAAAATCAGAAATTTGATGTAAACCAAGGTATTATTTGTGGTTTAACAAATGAGCGTGCCGATTTTAGTGGTTTTTGCAGTTCTTATGTTGAGGACGAGGTTCTTAAACAAAATCTAATTTCCGAAGAGTTTGAGAAAGAAAATGCTTTAGTACCGGCAAGCAAGGACAAAAGATTCGCTAATTATCTCATTGATATGATATGTATGGTAATCTTCGGATTTCTATTAGGTGCTGGTTTAGGGATTATACTTGCCTTAGTATCGCCATCGTCTTTGGCAATGTTCGATCAGGATAATAAGCTCTTAGATTATGCATTTAACTTTATTATTGGGATGACTTATTACACGATTATGGAGGCATCAACTGGCAGGTCTATTGGTAAGTATATCACAAAAACAAAAGTAGTTAACGAAAAAGGAGAAAAGCCAAGTCTTGGCACTGCTTTCGTTCGCTCACTGTGCAGATTTATTCCATTCGAAGCATTTTCGTTTTTAGGCTCCGACAGTTACGGCTGGCACGACAAATTTTCGGACACTAGGGTGGTGAAGGCGTGAATGATGTTAGATTTTATCTCCTCCAATCTTACTTCACCGGAATCCTTACAGTAAATGTACTTCCAACATCAGGAGTGCTGTCTACGCTAACTGTTCCGCGATAGAGTTCTACCATTTTCTTGGCAATAGAAAGCCCTAAACCTGAGCCTGAAATAAACTTGGTTTTTTCATTCTTAATTCTTACAAAATCCTGGAATAGCAGCGCGATGTCTTCTTTTCGCATTCCAATTCCTGTATCCTGCACGGAGATTGTTAAAATATCTTCTTCTATTTTAATTTTGATAAATACTTTTCCGTTCTCGGTATTGTATTTAACAGCATTCGAGATAAAGTTTGTGAGAATTATTTCTATTTCGTTATTGTCGGCTGTAAGAATTACGTCGTTATCGCAATCAAGATTAATTTCAACATTCTTCTGTATTGCAAGTGGTTGAACTGTATTTATAACATGGTTTGCCACTTCGACTATATCAATAGGTTTAAGATTTCTCACTTTTTTACCTGACTCCATTCTTGTTAGATCGAGCAAATCCATAATAAGGTTACGCATACCGTTAATTCTGTCTATCGAACGATCAATCATCACCATATAATCGTCGATATTCTCGCCAAGCTGCTTTTGCTTCATCATGTTCATATATCCCTCGATAGCATTAATCGGCGACTTTAACTCGTGTGATAATACCGACAAAAACTGAAAACGTACTTGTTTACCATCTTCCTTCATTTCGCGGGTCATTCTGCGTAAATAAAGTGCCTTGGTAATGCTTTCGATCGAAGTCTTCAACTCCTGTGGTGTAAAAGGTTTTGGAACAAAACTTATGGCTCCGTTGTTGGTTGCTTTAACTGCAAGGTCGAGCGATGCATACGAGGTAATCATCATCACAGCGATATCGTATTCTTTATCCTTGATGTACTGCAAAACCTCAACACCTTCGATTCCTGGTAATTTATTGTCGAGTAGCACAATATCTATTTTTGTAGAGTCGATAATTTCGATGGCCTTTTCGCCTGTTTCAGCTTCCAAAATCTCGAAACCAAAGTCTTCTTCCATAAAAGGAAATCCTACTGTAAAATCTTTGAGAATACGTGTAGCTCCAGATCTGATAAAAGGCTCGTCGTCAACAATTAATAATTTTAAAGTGCTCATATTTCAATATTTTTAAGTTATTCGTGGTAATGTAATTTTAAAACTTGTTCCGGTAGGGCCATCGCTTATGTCGGTGTTTGATTCAACGCTAATTTTGCCTGTGTGCATCTTTATTATTCCGTAAACCAATGGTAATCCAAGTCCAGTTCCTTTGCCAAAATCCTTTGTGGTGAAAAACGGAGTGAAAAGTTTCTCCATATTTTCTTGCGGGATACCACATCCTGTATCCGAAATTGAAATCTCTACCTGTTTTTCGTTTCCTTCAATTTTAATTTCGAGTTTACCTTTTCCTTTCATTGCCTCAACAGCATTCTTTTCGAGGTTTGTAACAGCCTGCATCATCTGCTCTGCATCAATATTTATCATTGGATCTGAGATGTCGGCATCGAAAACAACTTCGATTTCTTTTGGAATAACAACATTTTTCAGACTTTGATGCATAAAATCAACAATATTTGTTTCGTTAAGTTTAACTTTATTTTTTCTTGCAAAATTAAGCAATCCTCCAACAATATTCTTACATCTCTCGGCTTGAGTAACAATAATTTTCATATCCTCAGCAATCGGGTCGTCGTGCTTCAATTCGTCGAGAACTATATTGCTATACATAGTAATCACTCCGAGAGGATTATTAAGTTCGTGAGCAATTCCGGCCGAAATTTGTCCCATGCTGGCTAATCTTTCCGAACGCTTTAAGGCAATCTCCGCACTTGCAAGCTTTTTATTTATTATTTTTAGTTCGCTAAGATAACGGTATAGTTTTTCGGTAGTAAATCGGTAAATCAAAACCGACAGAAGCAAAATTGCCGACAATCCCACAATTAGCGATGAAACAATTGTTTTTGCGACAATATCTTTATTCTCTTCATCTTTTACAATTGTTGCTGCAATATAAATCTGAAATGGCTCGAAATATCTGAATGTAATAGAATGTTCTTGTCCACCAGAATAAGTATGAATCAAACCTTCTTTTTTGCCTTTAATCTGGTTAAAAACAAGTTGATTATTGTCGAATTTCTGTCGATTTTTTGGATATATGAGCATAATTCCTTCATCGTCCATCACAAATGGAAATCCAGTTTTCCCAATTGTCAGAGTTTCGAGAATTCTGGAAAGTTCGCTAACATCTTTTTCTTCGTATCCAACATAAATGGCACCGGCGATTTTTTCATCAATATAAAATGGCTCGTAAGCTGTAGTAAACCATGAATCGACAACAAATGCGCGACCGAAATAAGTTTTTCCTGCAAGTAAAGCTTGCGAAACAGGCGAGGAGAGAGGAATATAAGTGAGTTGTGCGCTAGTACCATCGCTTTTCTCAACATTTGTGGCTATTCGTACAAAACCATATTCCGAATATTGAAAAATTGTAACTGTACCGCCAAATAAATCGAACATTTCAGTAATTAGAGCAGTATCGTTAAAAAGTGGAATCTTATCTCGATCAATAGTCTTAAGCCAAACATTTTTAATTTCGCCTGATTCCTGATTCTCGATTTTAATATTTACTGAATCGCTACTTAAACTTAGATTTTCTTCATGAAAAACTCTATGCGCAACTTTAAGATTTGTTTTTACTTTATCAGTTTTAAGGATGCTTTCCCTTTCGAACATTCGTGTTATGGTTTTAACTTCGAGTTCGAGAGTTTTTCTGATATGGTCGTTATAGCCCGAAATGCTTAGGTTTATAAATATTATTGCTGATACTGCGACAATAATAATAATTATAAGCGTAACCGGCAGAAACAATTTTAGTTTCAGCGGTATTTTTATCCGTGGGTTTATATCTTTCAGAAAATCGCTGTTCATAAAAGTGATTCAAAGATACTGTAAAATAAGAAACAGAGCAAAACAATTGCTCTGCTCTGTTTCGTAAGAAGTTTATTAGCGTATGTGTTTTTTGATTTCTTCGTTAAGTTTTGCAGCTTCAACAGGTTTTCTGATGAATCCAGCAACTGGGAACCAGTGGGTAGTACCATCTTCGGCTCTGTAGTCGATACCTGCGCTACCATCGGTGATGTTCTTCACCAACAATACCTGTAGGTCTTTGTAGTTAGGATCTTTGCGGAACTCTCTAGCCATCTCAACAACACTAAGTTTTGAGGTTACCAGGATGTCGATTGAAGACTGGATAAGGAAAGGAATGTCTTTAAACTCTGGGTTTACAAGCATCTCCTGTGCCATTTCAAAGCCTTCGTAAGGAGTTGTCATCATCACGTCGAGGATGGCAAGATCTGGTTTTTCACTGCGGAGCTTTGCTAGCCCCTCTTCACTGTTGAGTGCGGTTACTACATTGTAACCTTCTTTGGTTAATACTGCGTTTACAATTGTGAGAACGTCGATGTCGTCGTCTACTACCAGAATTTTTTTTGTTGTTTCCATTTTGCGTATCTTTTAAGTGTTAATAATTTATGTCGTTTAACTTTTGTTTTCTAAGTCAAAGATATGGCGAATAGCAATGCGCGTTTAGATACTATGCTACGGATTTTTTCGCTGTTTTTAACCGATTTTTTTAACCCAAAACCGATACTTTTCTGCAATATTTCTTCCGATTATTATTGCGAGATTAATATGACGTATTGTTATATTGTTGATAATCAGCAACTTATGATATTTTGCTAAGATTTACTGATTGCAGAAATATGTAGTATTCTGCAAATCTTATTCTGCGCGTTTTTGGGGAAAGTGATAAAAAAGTGGAAAATTGATAGGGTTTTATTTTTGTATTGTGAATATCCTTTTGTTATGGTTCGAGTTCCTCACCACAAGTGGTTTTTGTTTTGCAAAAGCAACAAAAACATCCCGAAGATCGGGACATGAAATGCCAAAAGAGATTTACTGCAGATTTTCAACCTTCATTTGCACTCTGTTCAGTCAGGCTGAAAGATATTTGAGCCTGACAGGCTCCTCTTTTTGCAGTTATAGTTAATTGGTATTTCTTGATTCAATATCGTTTAGTTAAGCATTTTTTAGGTATATGTCCGATGGACAAAAAGTGCTGATTGATTTAGCTTTTTACTGACGTTTATGTCCGCTGGACAAAAACGAATTTAGTAAGAATATGTTTTTAGAATCTCATAAAAAAAACTATCCCGTTAGGGCTTAAACGTCAGTAAAACTAAATAAACTACTAAAATCACTACTTTGTCCAGAGGCGGTGTGCTGAGCCAGCCGAAGTGACATTAACATTTTATTGATCAATTATTTTTAACAATAAATTCCATTACTGAAAGCCTTAACTAAACGACATTGAATAAGGTTTAGTGAAAATGATTTAACGCGAACCGAAGCTCGGCGAAGCCAATTGGCTAATTCGATTAATCTCTTTGATTCTTTTAGCACTTAATGATAATTCGTTAATTAGCGTTAAATTTAAAAGGCGTCAGCAAAAAATTATCATACGATTATATCTGCATAAAAATAATTTTGCGGTGTCTGCCATATTCTACACAACAAAACATTTCGTATTGATTTCAGTTTTTATAATTTTGCAGAAAAAACTTATGATATCACATTCCGAAGCGCTTGAAATTGTGCTGTCAACAAAATTTAGAACACAAAAGGAGTTTGTTGATGTGTCGTGCTGCTTGAATAGGATTCTGGCCGAGGACATGATTTCGCCATTAAATATGCCTCCGTTCGATAAAAGTATGGTTGACGGGTATGCAATTTTACGTAATGACATTACCAACGAACTTATTATTGATGGTATTGTTGCTGCTGGCGATAATGCAGATTATTCGGTAAAAACTGGTCATTGCGTTAAGGTTATGACTGGAGCTCCTGTTCCTGCCAAAAGCGAGATGGTTATTATGGTCGAAGAGACCGAGATTCTTTCAAATGGAAAACTGAAAATCAATAATTTGAAATCATCCAGCAATATTTCGCCAAAAGCTGAGGATATTGCCGAGGGAGATATTATTCTGAAAGAAGGTACGAAACTCTTGCCTTTTCACTGCGGAATTCTGGCAACTATCGGTGTAAAGCAAGTACCAGTTTACAAGTTGCCAAATGTTGGAATAATTGTAACTGGAAACGAAATTATTGAGCCTGGCAACGAACTTAATTACGGTCAGATCTACAATTCAAATGCATATCAATTGCTTAACAATTGCAAGACTATTAATATTAATGCAACATATTCTGGAATTGCTGGCGATACTTACGAAGAAACCGAGAGCATCATAAAGGAAATGTTAAAATCTAATGATGTTTTAATTATAACCGGTGGCGTTTCGATGGGTGATTACGATTATGTTGCTCCAGTGCTAAAAAATTCGGGCATGAATGTGCGATTTGATTCCATTGCAGCTCAGCCTGGTCGACCATTGGTATTTGCCGAAAATGGCGAGAAGTTTTGTTTCGTAATGCCTGGTAATCCTGTGTCTGGACTAGTTTTGTTCGAGACAATTGTAAAGCCATTTCTTTATAAAATCATGAATCACGAGTTCAAAGCAAATGTATTTTCTTTTGCTCTTGCTAAGGATGTGCGTCGCAAAAAAGCAAGTCGCAAATCGTTTTACCCTGTTGTTTTAAACGATGATAACACTGTGAGCGCAATTGAATATCATGGATCGGCACATCTTAATGCTTATTCAACTGCTTTTGGTATCTTTGCGATGGAAATTGGGGTAACCGAAATTAAAGAGGGAGAAATTGTAAATGTTCGACAATTATAACAGACATATAACTTACCTTAGAGTGTCGGTTACCGACCGATGCAATTTGCGTTGTGTTTATTGCATGCCCTCCGAAGGTGTTAAGCTTATGAGTCATAACGATATTTTAAGCTTTGACGAAATTGTAGATGTTTGCAAAACCGGAATAGAACTCGGAATAAACAAAATCAGACTTACAGGTGGAGAGCCATTAGTCCGCAAAGGAATTGTAAATCTTGTTGCAGAAATTGCAAAACTGCATGGCCTAAAAGATTTAAGCATGACAACCAATGGGATTTTACTTTCCGAATATGCTCAGCAACTAAAAGATGCTGGTTTAATGAGAGTAAACATTAGTCTCGATACGCTTAATCCCGATGAG
>JAQVGK010000124.1 GCA_028696755.1 Bacteroidales bacterium
TTTATTCGGCTTTTGGTGGATATGAGAAAATCTTATATTTTGATTTTGAATAATCGAGTGACGCTGCATTATAATGCCACCATTCGGTTTTCGACACATAAAAATATGCCTGCTGCATAACCGTCAACAGCAATTTGCGATTTTCGAACTGCTCTTTACTTAATTTTCCATTATTGTAATAATAATCAGTTTGTGATGGATAAGCCAAATCGCCAAAAAAATCGAATTCTGTACCCATATCTAAAACATTTCCTACAGAATCGACAATACTTAAATCTAATGCCATTCCATAATTATGAATTGAACCTCTTTGTGGATTTGCAACATACCAATGTTTAATTGCAGGTTCTACTTTTACCGAATCCCACATTAATTGCTGAGACTCAATACTTCGCACAGCATCATAGATAATAAATGTATAACCTGGATTCTGCTTTTGAAGAATATTATAAGCATTTCTAAGTTTCAAAAAACATTCGTATTGAACAAAAGCATGCTCCATCTCTCCATAAAACTTAAATCCCAAAAAATTATCATCGCTTGCATACTTTAAATCAACTAAAATCTGAGGCAAAGAGTCCTGAACATTAACCAACCCCAGACTTTTAAGATAATTCTCGGTTTCGTTAATTTTTTGTTCTTCTACAACTACAGACTTTACTGTATCGACATTTTTAACAACAGGCACAGGCTCTGCTCCACTTCTACAATCATAAAAAATTGTTAAAAGTGGCAGAATAATTAGAAATATGTATTTGGTCTGTGACATCAAATTATATCTTTGTAAATGTAAAAATAATTTAAAAGCAAAGAAATGAAAAAATCTCTAATCTTTATCATCGGTTTTCTTTTCGTAGCGAGTCCATTCGCTTTTACACAAACCAAATCACTAACTATTGATGAAGCAGTTGTTGGAGTGTGGAGAGAACTTTATCCAGAATATATTCGTGGGTTGTCAATCAGACCCGAATCAAAAGAGTTTACAAAACTTAAGAAAAATGAATTGCTGATTGTAAGCTTCGATCTTAAAAAAGAGAAAACTTTACTAACTCTCGACGAATTAAATACTGCTCTAAAGTCAGCAAATAAACAAGAATGTTCTTATTTTCCAGCTTTCGAATGGATAGATAAAGACAATATGAGATTTTTTGATGGAAATAATATTATCGATTACAATTTTGTAAAGAAAAATGTAACATTTTATCTGGCTCTAGCCGAAGAAATTGAAAATATTGATTTTTGCAAAGCTAATAAGATGGCTGCATACACAATTGGGAATAATTTATCGGTTTGTGGTGAGGATGCAGTGGTAAAACAAGTTAGCAACGAGCGCGATAAAGACATAGTTTTCGGTCAAACTGTTGCACGAAACGAATTTGGAATTGAAAAAGGAACATATTGGTCACCAGCTGGAAATTTTTTAGCGTTTTATCGCAAAGATGAAACCAATGTAACTGATTACCCAGTTGTAAATACTGATAAAAGAATTGCAGAAACCGAACCGGTTAAATATTGCATGGCTGGGATGAAAAGCGAAGAGGTTACTCTCGGCATTTATGACATTAAAACTGGAAAGATAAAATATATCGAAACTGGCGAACCCAAAGAGCAATTTCTTACAAATATTGCCTGGAGTCCAGATGAAAAACATGTTTACATCGCTGTTTTGAACAGGGAACAAAACCATATGAAATTAAACAAATACGATATTGCTAGTGGAAAATTTGTAAGTACTTTATTTGAAGAAAAAAGCGACAAATATGTTGAGCCATTGCATCCAATGACATTTTTACCAACCGATCCAAGCAAATTTATCTGGCAAACCAGAAAAGATGGATTTTCGCATTTGTATCTTTACGATACCGATGGCAAGCAAATCTCGCAGATTACCAAAGGAAACTACGAAGTAACCGAAGTATATGGTTTTACTGCCGATGGTAAAGATCTGATTATTAAAGCAAATAAGGAAACTCCTATTGATTTTGACATTTACCGAGTAAACATTGCTACTGGTGCAATTATACGAATTACCAAAGATGCTGGAACACATTCGGCAACAGTTTCGATTGGAGGCGAATATATTATTGACAATTACAGTAGCACCACTGTACCAAACGAATACGTGATTTACGACACAAAAGGTAAAAAGATCAGCACAATTTTAAGTTCAAAAAATCCACTTGCCAATTACAAACTTGGAGAAATGAAAATTGGCACTTTAAAAGCTAACGATGGACAAACAGATTTGTATTATCGAATGATTTTACCTCCAGATTTTGATGCAACAAAAAAATACCCGGTTATTGTTTATGTTTATGGTGGACCACATGCACAGTTGGTTACAAACGACTGGTTGGGTGGTGCATCGGGTTGGGATTTTTACATGGCTCAGGAAGGTTACATTATGTTTACTTTGGATAATCGTGGTTCGGCAAATCGTGGAGCTGCTTTCGAGAATATTATTCACCGTCAACTAGGAGTTATTGAATCTCAAGATCAGATGACTGGAATCGAGTATCTAAGATCGCTTGGTTATGCCGATATGGACAGAATTGGTGTACATGGATGGAGCTATGGAGGATTTATGACCACAACTCTTATGACAGATCATGCCGATGTTTTTAAAGTTGGCGTTGCCGGCGGACCAGTAATTAACTGGGAATTGTACGAAATTATGTATGGTGAGAGATACATGGATATGCCACAAGAAAACGAAGAAGGTTATGCTAACAATAATTTACTTAATAAAGTTGAAAATCTTACTGGTCGTTTAATGCTTATTCATGGCACTGCCGATCCAGTGGTTGTTTGGCAACATTCGCTCAATTTTGTGCAAAAATGCGTTGAAAAGAAAGTGTTAGTGGATTATATGGTTTATCCAGGACACGAGCACAACGTAAGAGGCTACGATAGAATTCATCTCATGCGCATTGTTACAAGATATTTTGAGGATCATTTGAAGTAGAACTGAGCGAAGCTCCAAATCACAAATCACAACGGCGCAGCCCTCACGCAAGTAAATAGCAATGATTACTGCTAAGTTTGTGATTTGTGATTTCCCCTTCTACTCCAGCCCTTCATAATACTCTGCCAACTTCTGTGCGTAGGCTTTTGCTTGATCGTCGAGTTTTTCCGAATCCCAACCACGATAGATAAATTTGTCGGGATTCATGTCGTAAATTACCCAACGTGGTCCTTTAACAAATGCATAACCGTGGTTAAAAGCATAGAAAGCATTAGGAATGTACTTTTTAAATAAATCTTCGCTAAAAAGATACTCATCATGTTTGATGTTAAGAGCTCCCAGCAATGTTGCACTTAAATCGGATTGATCAGAAGGATTTGTATATCGGAAAGGCTCACAGCTAACAGCCCCACCTGTCCACAACATAAAAATCTGAAACTTCGGCAAATCCCACACTTCAACATTCCCGTATCTTGTGCCATGATCCGAAACTAAAATTACCAACATATCGTTCCAGTCGGGTAGTTTTTTTAGCTTTGTAAGAAAATCATTGAGGCACGAATCGGTATAATAATAAGCATTCATGCATCGCTGTGATTCCGTCTTAGTTCCGTATGGTCCGACAAATGGCACATCGTAAGGCTCGTGGCTGCTTAGAGTAAACAAAACTGTAAACAAGCTGTCGTTTTCGGAAGCAATATCATTATAAAAAATATCAAACATACACTCGTCGTGATATCCCCATTTGGTTTGAGCGCAATCAGACGAAACATTGTTTTTCGAAACTATTTTCTGAACGCCACCCGATTTAAGATACGACTGCATATTGGCAAAATTAACATCACCTCCATAATAAAATGAGGTTTTGTAACCGTTGGCAGCCAAAGTCTTTGGTAATGCTGGAAGTTTTGCTGATTTTACAGGATCTTTCATTATCGAATACGCTGGCATAGTTGGCAAACCACTTAGAATTGAAACTATTCCCTTCTCGCTCCTGTCGCCATTTGCAAAAAAATTATCGAATAAAACTCCTTCGCTTGCCCATTTATGAAGCTTAGGAGTTACTGATTTATCAATACTATCGAGTCTAATCGCATTTTTGGTAAAGCTTTCCAAAACAACAACAACAATTTTCTTTGGACGTTTATTAATAACTGTCAAAACTGTATCTGAAGACTCGTGCGCAATAGAAAATAATTCATCGGCCTTTTCTTTTTCGAAATATTTATATCTTGAGTAATCAATTTCTTCGGCAAAGAAAGCTGTACCGCTGTTCCATACAACATTTATAGCAGCATGATTTAAAAACATATTGTCGGAAAAGTATGCAGAGCCAGCATTAATCGGAATGATACCAACTCCACCACGAATAGGAATAAAAAGCGATCCGGCAATTATCAAGTAAAATCCTGCCCACCATTTCTCAGCAATTACAGTTTTTATTTTTTTACCTATGATTAGATAATAAAGCCAAAACATTCCGATTGCTAAATCGAGATAAAGAAATGCTAAAAAGACCATTCGCCAGTTACTTGTTGAGGCCTTCATTACAGCTGGCGTGTTTAAATATTGTAGAGGAGTATCATCTAGTCTAAATCCCCAATACTGATAAACTTCGGCATCTCCGATAACAATTAGCGAAAACACAGCAAGCAGTAATCCAGTAAAAACATCAAGCGAGATTTTAAGTACTTTATGCGATTTAAAAAATGCCGAAACTAAAAATATTGGAGCAGCAAAAAATCCTACATAGCCAATCATCGAGGCATCGAGTCTAAATCCATGAACAAAAGTTAGAATCAAATCCCAAAAACTTGCATCGCCTGCCTCACTTAAATTAAAAAGAATGAAATAAATGCGGGCTACCACGAAATAGAGATACCAGAAGAGTAAGTATGAAAAAAATATTATAAATCGTTTGAATTTCATCTTATGTGTTTTTGCAAAAATAAGGATTTTTAAAAATGTGCGAAAATTGAGGCAAAGTATTTTATAAAATGTAGAAAACCAAACTTCGCGACCTAAATACTTTAATAAACTGTAAAATTTTCATCATAATGTGTACTATATTAAACATTTTTGTTATTTTTGTGTATTATATTAAACATTATGAAAGAAGAGAACATAATTATTTCAGCAAAAGCAGAGTCGGCAATTTTGCTTTTAGGCGAGAATATACGTCTGGCCAGATTGAGACGAAAGCTATCTGCGGCTCAAGTTTCGGAACGAGCCGGCATTTCGAGATCAAGTCTTTGGAAAATCGAAAAAGGTGCATCAACAGTTTCGATTGGTAGTATTGCTCAAGTACTTTTCATTCTAGGATTGGAAAAAGAGCTTAGCAATGTTGCTCAAAATGATAGCCTTGGTCGCAAGCTTCAGGATTTAGAGATTTCAGTAAAGAAAAGAGCACCTAAACGTTTAAAAAGTACCGAAAATGAGTAATGATAAAACTATATTAGTATATGCCGATTGGGACTGGCTTCCTCAAACATACAAAATTGGGAATTTATACTCATACGCTTTGCGTGGCAAAGAAGTTTTTTCATTTGAATATGACAAGAACTGGCTTAAAAGTGGTTTTGCTACAAATATAGATCCTGACTTGTCGATGTACACCGGAAGACAATTTATCAACGAATCGAAACCAAATTTTGGAGTTTTTTCCGATTCTTCACCCGACCGTTGGGGACGCATTTTAATGAAACGCCGCGAATCAATTATTGCACGGCAACAAAATAGGGCAGTTCAAACTCTTGCAGAATCTGACTTTCTGCTCGGTGTTTACGACGAATATAGATTGGGTGGGATTCGCTTTAAAACAGATGAAAATGCCGAATATCTAAATGCAGATAGCGAACTTGCAACTCCACCTTGGGCATATTTAGCAAAGCTTGAGCAAGCTGCTAAAAATATTGAGGACGATGCTATGAGCGATGATGATACAAATATGAAATGGATAAAAATACTAATTGCACCAGGCTCTTCAATAGGTGGTGCTCGTCCCAAAGCCAATGTTTCGGATAAACATAATAATCTGTGGATTGCAAAATTCCCATCAAAAGACGATGATTCCGACATTGGAGCTTGGGAGATTGTTGCTGCTGAAATTGCAAAAAATGCTGGTGTAAATATTTGCACATTTTCACATGACAAATTCAATTCAAATAAAACAACATTTCTTTCAAAGCGATTCGATCGCACAGAAAAGGGAAAAAGAATTCATTTTGCTTCGGCAATGTGCTTATTAGGATACAATGATGGTACCAATGCATCGGATGGAGCTGGCTATCCTGAAATTGCCGAGTTTATTATAAGGTTTGGCTGTGATGTTAAAAATGATTTAGAAGAACTTTACAAAAGGATTTGCCTTTCGGTTATAATCAGCAATACTGATGACCACTTAAGAAATCACGGCTTTATTCTAAGGCCTGATGGCTGGAAACTTTCGCCTGCATTTGATATAAATCCTAATCCAAGTGGCTCTGGCCTTAGCCTCAACATATCGGAAACAGATAATTCTCAGGATTTGGAGCTGCTCCGATCGGCGCATAAAATTTACCGCTTATCCTTAAGCCGTGCTAGCGAAATAATAAATAATGTAATTGTTGCGGCAAGTAATTGGAGAAAAATTGCTTTAAAAATGAATATTGACAAACATGCGATTGATTATTATCAAAATGCATTTAGGTTGACAAAAGTAAGTGCCTAAATGTTTACCATAATATTTCATTTAAAATCAAATTAAGTGCAGAGAAATTCTTTTTTTTTACAGAAAAGCAACAATCTTTTAAAGTAAATTTTCTACTCTATCAAAACATTTTCATAACTTTACAACCAAAATTATAGATTATGGACGAAATAAGAAAACGAGCTGAATACTGGCTTAGCGAAATATTCGACAGCGAAACCCGCAACGAGGTAAAACACATGTTTGATAATGACGAGAATTTGCTTACCGAGTCGTTTTACAGAGACCTAGAATTTGGTACTGGTGGATTGCGCGGAATTATGGGAGCTGGCACCAACAGAATGAACAGATACACAGTTGGAATGGCAACTCAGGGGTTAAGCAATTATCTCTTGTCGCAATTTCCCGGACAGCAGATTAAATGTGCAATTGCATACGATTGTCGAAATAACAGCGAATATTTTGCAAAAATTACTGCTTCGGTTTTCTCAGCAAACGGAATTAAGGTTTACTTATTCGACAAACTTCGTCCAACTCCCGAGTTATCATTTGCAATACGTCATTTGGGCTGTCAGTCGGGTGTGGTTATTACAGCTTCCCACAATCCAAAGGAATACAACGGATACAAGGTGTACTGGCAAGATGGTGGTCAGATAATTACTCCCCACGACAAGGGAATAATTGCTGAGGTTCGTAAAATCACAGATGTTGCTGATGTAAAATTTGATGATACTCTAAAAAACATAGAATATATTGGCGAAAAAGTTGACAATGCTTATATCGAGAAACTTACAGAGGTTAGCCTCAATCCTGCCGAAATTAAAAAAGCGGGTTTAAAAATTGTCTTCACTCCCATTCACGGTTCTACAGTTGACATCTTACCAAAAGCATTGCGCCGAATTGGTTTCGACGACATTAACATAGTTAAAGAGCAAGCGATTCCTGATGGTAATTTCCCAACTGTGCCATCGCCAAATCCAGAAGAAGCAGCAGCACTAGCAATGGCAATAGAAAAAGCAAAAGCAATTAAAGCTGATATAGTTATTGGTACGGATCCCGATGGCGATCGCTTGGGAATTGTTGTGCGCAAGTCGGATGGTGAATATATGTTGCTTAACGGAAATCAAACAGCTTCTATCCTCACCTATTATTTACTCGAAGAATGGAATAAAAAAGGACTGCTTACTGGCAATGAATATATTGTTAAAACCATTGTTACAACCGAGCTACTAACCGAGATGGCGAACCAATACAAAGTTAAATATTACGATGTACTGACCGGATTCAAGTATATTGCCGACATTATAGAAAAGAACTATGGCAAAACCAAATTTATTGGCGGTGGCGAAGAAAGCTACGGTTTTCTTGCAGGAGAGTTCGTACGCGATAAAGATGCAGTTATGTCGTGTATGTTGGTTGCCGAAGTTGCTGCTTGGGCAAAAAATCAGGGACTAACTCTGGACGAGCTGCTAATAGACATTTACGTTAAATTCGGTTATTATCTCGAAGGGCTAAAATCGCTTACCAAAACTGGCAAAAGTGGGTTGGAAGAAATTCAATCAATGATGGATAAGTTCCGCGACCAAACTCCCGATTCAATCAACGGAGCAACTGTTGCACTTGTTCATGATTTCGAAAAATCCAAAACCATCGACAAAATTAGCGATTTGCGCTACGATATAACCTTACCAAAATCCAATGTTTTGCAGTTCGACCTTACCGACGGCACAAAAATCACAGTTCGTCCTTCGGGCACAGAACCGAAAATCAAATTCTATGTCTCGGTTCATGACAAACTAAATAGCCGCGACGAATACGCTGCCAAAACCAAAGAACTACAAGCCAAGATTAATAAGATTATTGGGGAATTGGTTGGGTGAAGTGAAAAACTATTAATGTTGCATTTTAAGTTTTTA
>JAQVGK010000125.1 GCA_028696755.1 Bacteroidales bacterium
AGCCATTGTTTTAACCCTAACCTTTCCAACACCAAAGTTATTTTCATAATATGCCCCTACTCGCAAAAAATCTGTGTTGTATGTAAATCCATCGGATTGTGAATATGATAAATTTAAAGTCTGGTTGAACTTATTAGCTACATGATTAAGAATTAAATCAGAATTTAGCGTATTAAAACTACCGTACGACAGGTCGAGAAGAATTCCCGACTTATCTGGAATCTTACTTATAAAATTCACAGCACCAGTCAAAGCATTTGCCCCAAAGATTCTCGAGCCAGGACCATAAACAACCTCAACAGCTTCGAGTCCTGAATTGTTTATTGGCAGGTTAAGACTATGATGTCCAGTTTGTGGATCGCTTAAATTTATACCATTAATCAGAATCATTGTCTGATCAAAAGTTCCACCTCTCACGCTAATATCCGCTTGAACAGAAGAAAATGATCGTTGACGAATGTCAACTGCCGAATAATCTTTAAGGACTGAACTAATGTCAACATCCTTAACAAACAGCATTGTATTTTTATCAAGAATCTGGAGAGGCAGTAACATTTGTGATTCAGAGATATTGGTACGAGCCGAATTTATCACAACTTCTTTCAAAATCACAGTGTCGGATTGAGTGTAAGCAGCAACGCCTGCAACAACAAGACATATTATGATTACAATTTTCTTCATTTCCGAAAAATTTTTGCAAAAGTCGCATTAAAAACCGACTTAAAGCATAATTTTTTGAACATTTATACAAGTTCTTGATTTAATTTCGTTTGGATAATGCATTTATATTATTTTTGGAACGAATTTTAATATTGAAATGAGACTTGCATCAGTAATAATTTTTCTTTGCCTTTCACTATTTACAATGGCACAAACGGATGATGGGAACAACACTCCTAGTCCAAAGCGCAAATATGCTCTTTCCGATTTTCGCATTGCCTATACTGGTACACTTTACAATTACAATTCTGTTTATCTCAGTCATGCTCACGATTTATGGGATTTTACAGCACCAGACTGGACTAATTGTGATTCGTTGATGGAACACGACAATCGCTCGGAGATTTATGCTGGCTTTACATTTCGAAAACAAATATTTAGTAACGAATCGTATTTTTACGGAAATATAAACTTTGGAATTATTGCAAGTACTGGTGGCAGAATAAAAGCTGGATACAAACATGATTATTTTGCTCATTACGATTCTGCACTTATCGAATCGGAAATTGTAACAAATCTAGACACTTTGATACGTTTTCAGAACGATTATGTTTACAAGTCCACCGATCTTGGTTTTGACATTTCTTATACTATAAGTTCACCGCCGAAATATATTTTCAGAGCTGAGACAGGTGTTGGATTTGCCGGATTAACTAGCATTTCTGGTAGCGTTAGCTTTACCGACACCTATTCGATAAGCGGTAAATACCGCGATCAGTATAATCGCAGCCAAAGTTTTACCTATATCGAAACTGAAACTGCTCAAATCCAGCCAAAATCGCAAATAGTTTTACGTACCTACATCCCGATTATAATGACATACAGTCCAGGAAGAAGCAAAAAGTTTGCAATTACAACATCTTTCATGGGAGGACTGGATTTCCAAAAACCAAAAGGAGGAAATTTCTATTCTTACCCATTTTTTTCGGTTAGTGCAGGGCTTAGGTGGAGGATTTAGAAGTGCCTAGAGTACTTGGAGTGCCTAGAGTGCCTAAAGTACTTGCTGCTGGGAATAAAATCTCTAAACTATGGTGCGCAGGTTTTTTTCTTTTTACGCTTAAAATTATTTTCGAGCAAGTTCCTGCTAATTGAACGTCCATGTGAGGGTAGGTATAATCTGCATTCAGTTGTCAACAACATTTGCCAACTTTTTATCAAGAGATTTGTATCATCTGCAAAAGGTGGAAATGCTGAAAACGGGAAAATTCCGAATAAAGTATCTCCAACAATTGCAATATCATCATCTACAATAATACAAATTGAACCGCAGCTATGTCCTGGGGTATGAATGATTTTGATATTACATTCTAAAAAAGGTATTGTGTTATCTTCAATTATTTCATTAGCAACACATGGCTCATAATTAATACGTGATATCCGTTTCTTTTGCAAAAATCGCATCAGAGGACGTGTAATAAAATTAGTTCCGGCAGGCGACACAGTAACACCTTCTGCCAGAAAACCTGTTTCATAGGCATGAATCAGCACTTTAACGTTAAAATGTTTTTGAAAAAATGCAGCATTAGCTGTATGATCAAAATGAGAATGAGTTAAAATCAAAAAATCCAGATTGTTCACTTGCAGTTTTTCTAAGCGCTTTAAAATTTTGCTTCTCACAAATGAAACTGATGAATCTACTAAGATATTTTTACTCTCAGATTTAATTAAGTAACAAGCACTTCTGCCTCCGACAATTCTTATAATTTGTGATCCACCAACTGATAAAAAGCTTTTCATGCTGATATTATTCTTCCAATGCAAAACTACTCAAAAGCATATCGTGTTCGGTTTCGATCAGGCTAATTTTAAACTCTTCTGATTTTTGTAATTGGTCGTTGCTCAATTTTCCATTTTTAACAATTTCGTCGGCATGGTTGGTCGAAAGCTTAAACCCATTATGTGTCGCACCAATATCAACAATATGCTTGCAATAAGAGTCAAAATAAAATGCATCCGACATATTCTTTAATAAATCTGTGGACTTATCCTTAGCACACTCAAATTTTGCAATATATTTTATAAGACTGGGAAAATAAAACCAATTGTCGCTTAAAACTTTTTCTGTTTTTAAATCCTTTACAACAGGGCAGATAAATATCACCCTCGATTCCATGGCTTGTGTCTTCAAATCAAAAACGTTTTCCTCGGTAAACTTAAATGCAATAATTTTCTTATTGTCTGCAGTCTCTATGTTTGATTTCGATGCAGCATAACTTTTAAAGACTTCATAAACTTTAAAATCGTCCAAATCTTTATTTTCGCAAATCATTTTAAGAAATGCTTCATCATCAAGAACTCCAATATTCTCATCAGGAAAAACAACGCATACTACTTTCTTTGAAAACTGAATGTCGTTTTCATAAATTTTACGATAATCGTAAAAACCATCGCTGTTTCGCTGCGGAATAAAACTGCACGATTCAAGAAGGCGAATTGATTCATCCTTTGGCAAATCGGGGTAAAGCTGTGTAAATGTAAAATTGTTCTGATAATCTCGTTTTAGAATCAGATTGCCTTTTTTATCATAGATACTCCAAATACCTGTTCGCTGATTATTGGCATAGCTTCCCTCCGACTTTAAAGTTTCGTCAGGATAAAACGACTGGTACTTACCGTTAAGCATTCCGTTCTCGGTGTAAAAACTCGCCGAATAACTACCACTTTTTATCTTTTTAAGTTCAGCTGCCTCTAAATTGGAAACTAAAAACAGACAGATTATTGCGATTGTATAATTTTGAATTCTCATAACAATTAAAAAATAAAATATTTCATATACTCTTCATTTCTCTCTACTGGAACTCTAACGATCCGGAAGGCTACATAGCTTGCGCCTTTATCGTATAGCAGACAATAGTAATGATTTAGCTTGATTTTAGGTTTGAATTTATAGTTATCACCTATAATTCTTTTTCTTTTTTCTGTTTCCCCAATATTATTTTTGTGAGCATGAGCAATATCAAAACTAAAACGTACATAGTCAAAATACATTTTTGCATCTGAAACAGACCCTCCCATACTACTATACAACAAATCAGAGTATGTTTTAGATAAATCATTCTCAATCTTCATTTCCTCAAAATAGCTATATGCCGATATCCATTCCGATGTTAATGGCAAACGATAGTAATAAGAAATCGATTCGCTTTTTTGTTCTATTTTTGCTCTCCATTCACAATAAGCCAAAGCATCTTCCCACGAAATTCCAAGAACAGGATAATTCTCAAATTTGCTATCCGATAAATAACTAGTATACCTATCTTCACAAAAAGTAATTGAAGAATCGGGCAACATTTTAAGATAATAACTTTCGGAAGAGTCACTCTTTACAGCTTCTAAAAACATTTTATACTCGCCTAAAGTTATAAAATGGCTCATTTCGATTTCGGGCACAGTATCGATGTACAACATTTCGTAATCGCTGTATTTCAGCAAATCGAGGCTTTGGTGTGGAATGTGATAAAATTCTCTATTCTGTGCCATCATCTGAAAAGATAATAAAAATGCCAGACACAGAAAAATCAACGATGTAAATATTTTTGTCATAAATATGTGAATTTTCAATACTTAAAAAATTACTAACGGTAATGATATAGATTTATTTTGTAAAAGGAAAGGAAATGATTGTATGAAAGTGATTTTTGGGATTTATACCAGATAACAAAATGCCAATTTGTCCTAAAAACCAGAGCTTAAAATGCCAAAATGTCCTGATTTTGCAAATGGTTTGTTAATTGTTAACCTCAAATTGAAAAAATATTTGTACTATGAATTTGAATGATTACACAGTTAAAGCACAGAAAGTAATTGAAGGTTCTGTGATTAAAGCAAAGGAAAACGGCAACCAAGCTATAGAGCCTGGACATTTGCTATTAGCTCTACTGGACGACAGCGATAATATCATTAACATTGTTTTATCAAAACTGGAAATCGATAAGCGCAATTTTGAGTCGGCAGCATTAAGCATCACCAGCTCCTACCCTAAAGTTGAAGGTGGAGATCCATATCTATCATCAAAAATGCAGGATGTTTTGCAGAATGCTCAGAAGGCTAAAAACTCAATGAGCGATAAATTTGTATCAGTCGAGCACTTAATATTAGCCTTGTCTGAATCTAAAGAAACCATTGGTCAAATGATGCGCGATGCCGGAATCAAACAAGAATTTGTAAAAAAAGCAATTAGCGATTTGCGAAAAGGTTCAAAAGTTAACTCTCAGTCGGCCGAAGAAAGCTATGATGCTCTTAACAGATATGCAATAAACTTAAACGATAGGGCTCAAAACGGGAAACTCGATCCGGTAATTGGTCGTGACGACGAAATCAGGCGTGTTTTACAGATTTTATCCCGCAGAACTAAAAACAACCCTCTGCTTATTGGCGAACCCGGAGTTGGAAAAACTGCCATTGCCGAAGGACTAGCTCACCGAATCATCAAAGGTGATGTTCCCGAAACTTTAAAATCTAAACAAATCTTCTCGCTGGACATGGGTCTGCTAATTGCGGGGGCAAAATATCAGGGCGAATTCGAAGAAAGGTTAAAATCGGTAATCAAAGAAGTTGTTGCCGCCGAAGGAGAAATCATACTGTTTATTGATGAAATTCACACCCTTGTTGGAGCAGGAAAAACACAAGGAGCAATGGATGCTGCAAATATACTTAAACCAGCTCTGGCTCGAGGAGAACTTCGTGCAATAGGAGCAACAACCCTAAACGAATATCAAAAATATTTTGAACAAGACAAAGCTCTCGAGCGAAGATTTCAGTCGGTAATAATTGACGAACCCGATGTGCCTAGTGCAGTTTCAATTTTAAGAGGATTAAAGGAAAGATACGAATCTCACCATAAAGTAAGAATTCTTGACGAGGCAATTGTTGCAGCAGTAGAACTTTCGCATAGATATATCACCGAGAGATTTTTACCTGATAAAGCTATTGACCTAATTGACGAGGCTGCATCCAAACTTAGACTTGAAGTAAACTCTGTTCCCGAAGAAATAGACGTTCTTAATCGGAAAATCCAGCAACTGGAAATTGAAAAGGAGGCAATAAAGCGTGAAAAAGACTTGAAAAAAGTAGAAGATATTCAGAAGCAATTATCAAACATTCAGGAAGAACGCAATTCTCTTACGGCAAAATGGAAACAGGAAAAGGCTATTGTTGACAAAATTCTGGCAGAAAAGCAAAATATCGAAAACTACAAACTGCAAGCAGAACAAGCAGAGCGAAGTGGTGATTATGGAAGAGTAGCTGAATTTCGCTATGGAAAAATCAACGAAAGCGAAAGGAATATAGAAGAACTTAAGAAAAAACTAAACGAAATTCAGGGCGATCACGCACTCGTTGACGAAGTTGTTGGTGCCGATGACATTGCAGATATTGTAAGTCGCTGGACTGGAATTCCTGTAAGCAGAATGATTTTAAGTGAGCGCGAAAAGCTAATGCATTTGGAAGACGAGCTACATAAACGAGTAATCGGACAAGAAGATGCAATAATCGCTGTATCTGATGCTGTCCGTCGTTCTCGTGCAGGTTTGCAGGACGAAGGTAAACCAATCGGATCATTTATTTTTCTTGGTTCTACTGGCGTTGGCAAAACCGAGTTGGCAAAAGCACTTGCCGAGTTTATGTTCGACGACGAAAACATGATGACCAGAATTGATATGAGCGAATATCAGGAAAAACATAGTGTTTCCCGACTTGTTGGAGCTCCTCCCGGATACGTAGGTTATGACGAAGGCGGTCAGCTTACCGAAGCTGTTCGTCGCAAACCATATTCCGTTGTATTACTTGATGAAATAGAAAAAGCTCATCCTGATGTCTTTAACATTCTGCTTCAAGTTCTTGACGATGGAAGACTTACCGATAACAAAGGAAGAACAGTAAACTTCAAGAACACAATTATCATAATGACTTCTAACATTGGATCGCAGTTTATTCAAGAGCAAATCAGCAGCAAAAAAACCGACTGGTTTAAAACCGAAGATCAAGTTCTGAATGCCCTAAAAGCACATGTTCGTCCCGAATTTTTAAACAGAATCGACGAAGTAATCATGTTCCGACCACTAAACGAAGAGCAAATCAACGGAATAGTAAGACTTCAGCTTAAAAATCTCGAGAGCAAGCTTGCAAGTGCAGGATATAGTTTATCAATTAGTGACGAAGCAATTTATCTAGCAGGAAAACTTTCATACGATCCGAATTATGGAGCACGACCAGTTAAACGATTTATCCAGAAAGAACTCGAGAACAGAATTGCAAAAATTATTATTGGAACCGAATCTCTTCAGAAGAATATTGAAATTGGCGTTGAAGCTGAAGGTTTGAAAATAAGTCTGACATAAACATAATCCCACAGAAACCAAAAAGGCGACCCGTTATATAGCTCGGATCGCCTTTTTTCATGAAAGCTTCGTTATACCTTAAAACCGCAAGCGGTTTTAAGGTACTCTATTTTGTTTGGAGATACTCGTCCAGTTCCTCGATTGTCATTTCGAAACTGAAAGAATCGTTAACCTTATAATATTTTGATGCATCGTAAACATAATCATAAGCATATTTTGCAAATTCAAGACGTGTATCTTCAAAACCAAAGATTTTATTTATATCGCGAATCTGCTCAGCAGTCATACATTCGCTTTTACAAATCTGTTTTGCAGTAGTGAGTTTTGTATCCTCAAATGATTTTGACTTAATGCTTGCCAATGCTTCCTGAAATTCGCTATCAGACATCGCATAGGAACATCTAGAATAAGAATTTGACGAATATGATGTTGATGACGAATAATTATCAGTTGGAGTAACAGTGGTTCCTCCGTATGTGGTAGTTGTAGTAGTTGTTGTTGTAACAGTTTCTTCATAATCAACAACCTCCATATTTTCAGCACCAGTAACACTAATATTCATACTGATTGTTTCACCTCCAGCTCCAGTTGTAAAATTCATGCCGTTTTCGTTGGCATTTACATCCATTGTAACGGTTTCGCCACCAGCTGTCGTACTAAAATTCATTCCATTCTCGCTTGCAGTAACATTCATATCAACGGTTTCGCCACCAGCAGTAGTTGTAAAATTCATTCCATTTTCACTTGCAGTAACATTCATATCTACTGTTTCGCCACCTGCAGTTGTAGTAAAAGTCATTCCAGTTTCGTTCGCTGTTACATCAGTCGTAACAGTTTCGTTCATGTCGATAGTTTCGCGCGGAACTCTTTCGGTAGTAACAGTAGTAGTTGTAACTGAAGTTTGTGTACCCGTTGATCCCGAATTATTTGAAGTACTTGAAGGCGCTCCTGGATCTTCGTACGTAGCCTGAGTGTTTGTAGTGGTTGCTGCAACAGAGTTTGCAGTTTTAGGATTTTCGCCCATATACCTTAAAACATATTTACCTTTGTTGTTAACCTTGATAACTGCCGAAATCTCAACATTCTTACTTTCTGTCCAGAAATTTTGAGTTAATTCAGGAATCGATTTATCAACAAACACTACTCTAGCAATAAAACTTTCACCACTAATATCTTTAGCCTTGACATTAGCTGCAGGAGTTGTATTCTGCTGTATGCTGTTAACGTAAAGTGTAAATTCTTCTCCTTTTTCAGAGAAAATAACCAAATCGTTAGTCTGAGCAAATGCTCCAATGCTTGCAAACAGAACGAAAATTAAAATAAAAATATTCTTCATAATATTAGTTTTAGTAGTTTAACAAATTTGACCTCAGCCGATTTTCAAAATTTATGCCATAAAGATAATGCAATTATTTATATCATAAAATTGTATAATACCTTAAATCCGCAAATTACAAAAAATGTTAAGACAGGTAATTTTTTTTATGGAA
>JAQVGK010000126.1 GCA_028696755.1 Bacteroidales bacterium
CCGGCCCGCCCGCGGAGCAATGAATGCTGTTTTGTCGCTTTGTACTCCTGATTTTAAAAAATAACGCACTAAATGATACAGTCAGGAGTGATTTTAATTTGTCGCACTAATCTGGACAAGTCAGGAACTGTAAGCAAAGCTGGATAAACCTCTTTGCAACAGTTCTATTTGTTCCACCATTACTCACACCACAATTTATTTTCAACGGTGTTCGTGAGCTGCTTCGCAGGTTCACAAGGCCGGAGCTGGCACTTCGACGTCGCTCAGTAACCACCCGGCGTTTCTTCGAGGCCTTCCCGCGTCGCTTCGTAAAACAATTTTAACTATATTCGACTAATTATCGCTCGTTATTTTTTGCCAAGAAATGGTTTTCAGAAAATAAAATCATAAAATTTCTGCTTTACTAAACGACATTGACTCTACAACAATTTTTCCACACCAACAATTTCGAGGTTGTTATCTTTTAGCCAAAGAGTTTGAATGCCCAAAGCAGAAGCAGCTTCGATGTTTGCTTTATTGTCGTCAATAAATAGAGTTTCGGCAGGAATTAGATTTGAGTTCTCGAGAACAAATTCAAAAATCTTCGGATCTGGTTTTTTCATCCCAATTTCGTGCGAAAAATATGCTTTTTCAAAAAACGATTCTAAACCATCAAATCCAAATTGTTCATTTATTAATGGATTATAAAACTCGTAATGAATTCTGTTCGTATTGCTCAAGAGAAATGTGCGATATTTTTGCTTTAAATCAGCCAAGAGTTTTATTCTGGCTGGTGGATAATCCAAAATCAGCGCATTCCAGCAATTCCGAATTATTTCGTCCGAAAGATTTGATTTTGTTAAATGCCTGAATTCGCTGTAAAAATCAGAAGGAGAAATACTTCCAACTTCAAGTCTGTCAAAAATCTCCGACTGTGCAGCAAGTGTATAAAGTTCGCCAAAATTATTTAAGCCGTGTTTTGCAAATGCCTTTTCGCTTAGTTTTGTGTCTATATTTAGAATTACATTTCCGAGGTCAAAAATTATATTTTTTATCATTCGCCACTATCTTTTAAAAATTAAATACTGAAAATTCTTTTGCGCAAACTCGTTGAAAGGACTTGATTTCTTTGCAAGATCTATAAAATACAACTTATCGCTTTCAGCATGTCTTTTAATTGTTTTGTACACCTTGGGCGGAAGAATATTTTTTAATGCCGCTGTATATGTCCATTCGCTGTAGTAATAACTTACTTTACTAAAATCCGAATCATAATCGTCGAAATACAGAATTGCAATTGAACAAACACTGTCTTTAACAGGTGAATTTTCAGTTAAATGTAGCTTTGCTGTAAAAGATTGAACTCCTGAAGATTTATCAAGAATCATAAATCTGCTTAAACCGATATGCGCAAGACCAAACTGACCGAAATAATTTACATTAGGGTTCTTATTGATTTCTTTTACAGCATTTCGATAAATATACGTTTCGCGCTTAGTTTGCTGCACGCTGTCCTGACCAGTATTGTAGTTATAAAAGTCGAATTTAAACGAACTTCTCATTCTGCTAACCAATTCGTCGAGCTGTTGATATCTGTCGCCCAACAAAGATGAATACAACTCTTCGTTACGCGAAACATTTAAAAAAATAGGATTAAAACTCTCTCGATAAACGTCATAAGACTCGCTTTTATAAACCTCATCATAATCATCGAGTAGATTTCGGAATTCTTCAGGCATAATAGTGTCCCTAAAGATAAGTTCGGCAGCATAAATAAAAATATCGCCACCAGAATAATTATCCAAATCAATTCCAGTTATCGAGAACTTTTCATCTTCAGGCAATTTGTCGTAAAATTCTTTTAAGTGGCGGTAGTGAATATCCGAGAATTGCCCTTCGGATGCAATCATTTCCAAACTTTTTTTATCGCCGGTTTCGAGATAATGCTGAGCAATCAGACCGTATGCATACCCCGCTTCGAATAAAATGAGTCGCACATTTGCTTTGTAATATAGCTCACGGAAGACCTTGAGAAATATTTTTGAATTTTCTTGTCGGAAATGAAACTCCCCAGTAACGAAAAAGCGATATTTACTGTACTCATCACCAGCCATAATACCGGTTTTTTCATTATACAAGCTCATGTTCGATTTCAGATAATCAGACTCAGAACTCTCGTTTTGGGCTTTTGCAGACGATACTGTACTGACAAAAAAGAGCAATAAAATGAATTGCGCCGAAAAATTAGCCACTACTCTCCTATTTCTTGAAGCAAACTTTTGAAATATCCTAAACCCAGCTATCATAATAAACTTTGAGTTACAAATTTACATTAATAATAACGAAACTCAAAAGGAAAATATTTGTTCAGAAAAGGATTTGTTTGAAGTCCCCTCCACAAAAAAAATAGGAATAATGCAAAGATGACAGAACTTGTATGCTATGCGCAAAATGAACTTGTCGCTCGCGAAGCTCGCTATAGTTTTTTTATCCACGTAGTTTTAGGATGCTTGGCGTTCGGAACTGTGTTCCTCTCTTCGAGTTTTCTTTTGTCCACGAATTTAACGAATTTACACTAATTTTCTTCAAGAATTTTTTCTGCTTTTTAATTAGTGTTTATTCGCGTAATTCGTGGACAGACTTTTTTCAACACGAGGCTAACGCAGTTAGCCGAGTGGCTATCTTTCTTAAACAATACTGAGGCTTGGCGTTCGCTGTGCTCGCTCTAGTTTTTTGAAATCTAATGAGGCGTCAGCAAAAATGCTTAGATTAATTTGGCTTATTTTGTTCAACCTCTATCGGTTTTAGCCCTCACTTCTAACTAGCGCATTGCGACGCATGAAAGCTAATTTTGCATTACTTGCAATTTGTAAAATTGTTTGATAATCATCTTGTTAGAAAATTACCTTCGGTGAGGGCTAAAGCCGTTCTGTCATTGGTGTTCAAATGTGCTGAAATAGATTAAGCAATCGCTATCCGCCAAAAAGTTTTCCGAACATTCCTTTTTTCGGTTCTGGCTTTGTTTCGGTATTCTTAGAGTTTGATTTAGAATCTGGAATTAATACTTCTCTGATTTTGTCCCATCCTAAGAATCCGCCCACATTGCGGTCGTCGATAAAAATATCTGCGTCCACTTTTCGACTGATGTATTTATTAAATTCTTCGTTTGGCATGCTTTCGTTCACAGCATAAAATATAATTCCATGATCGAGGCAGAAGTCTACAGCATTCTTAAGGTCAATCCCATCGCGCACAGTCCACAAAATTAATCTATGACCACGTTCTTGTAATTCGCGTAGAACCTCGAATGCTCCTGGAATAATTTCTCCGATATCAGGATATCTATGTTCAACTATTGTCCCATCGAAGTCAACGGCTATGGTAAGCTTTTTTGTCTGATTTTCCATTATTTCACTTTGTACATGTAAGCTTTGGAGTTAACAGCGTTCTCATCATCCGGAGCCATAATTAATTTATCATTTGTAATAGATACAATTTTTGTTTTACTAACTTCTGACTCGCCCTGAACTTTTACAAGCACATATTGTCCATCTTTCGAAATGCTCCAAGTACCCTCGGTAACTCCTTCCATTCCTTTTTTGTAGTATTTTTTGTTTGAAGAGAATCGAACCTCCGTCATTGCGATAATCTCAGGCATTTTTTCCCGAACCATTTTTTCATATTCGGGACTTAGTTTTAAACTCCCAAGCTCGAGAGAATCAACCTTCCAGGTTCCAACAATCATTTTGCTATAACTTGATTGAAGATTTTGAGCGTTTACTGCCATTGCCGAAAAAATAAGAATTGCAACGCTGATAAATAATTTCTGTTTCATATTGGTATATTTTGAAAGTTAATAGTTAGTTATTACATCATTAGTTGACAAATTTACAATTTTATAATTTATCTCCAACTCTTTTAAAATATCCGGCATTCTCGAATAACTTGTATCAGTTATAAAAATCTGACCGAAACTCTCGTCCGAAACGAGTTTTGTTATTACTTTAACTCTTTTCTTATCGAGTTTGTCGAAGATGTCGTCCAAAAGCAATATCGGTGCCAGATTTGTTTTGCTACGCATATACTCGAACCAAGCAAATTTAAGACTAATAACATAGGTTTTTTGCTGCCCCTGCGAGCCGTATTTCTTTATTGGATGAGTTTCGAGTGTGAAATCAAAATCATCTTTATGAATGCCGGCAGATGTGTATCCAAGAATTAAATCTCTTTCAAAATTGCGATGCAGCATGTCGTAAAGATTATTCTCGTGCAAATGCGACTGATAAACGAGTTCGACCTTCTCCTTACCATCCGAAATAAGATTGTAGTATTTTTGAAAAATTGGAGTAATCTCGTCGGCAAAGTTTTTCCGTGCCGCATAAATTATGTTTCCACTTTCGGTTAATTTGTAGTCCCAAATTTCGATTTCATCATTGGTGGGTTTGCGTCCATTCCATGAATTCTTTAATAAAGTATTGCGCTGATCTAGAATCTTATTGTAAGTTATCAGCTGATTAAGATATGAATGGTCGAATTGTGAAATTACAGAATCAGCAAATTTACGGCGTATTTCGCTACCCTGATGAATCAGATCCGAATCATAAGGAGTAGAATAAACTACTGGCAGTAAACCAATATGGTCCGACAGTTTTGGGTATTCGGCTCCATTTCGGCGGAAAGATTTGCGTTTGTCGCGCTGCAAACCGCAATAAATGCTCTCAATATTTTCGTTAAGATCAAAATCACCTTTAATTACAAAAAAATCTTCACCAGTTTTTATGTTCTGCCTGTCGGACGAATTTAGGAAACTTTTGCAAAACGAGAGATAATGAATGCTGTCCAAAAGATTAGTTTTTCCGGTTCCATTATCGCCAATAAGGCAGTTGATTCTAGGGCAAAGCTCCAGATCAAAACTTTCAAAATTTTTGAAATTTACTAGCGACAGGTCTTTTAAGTGCATTTATTGCATTTTAAATTATAATTGCAAAGTTAGAAAAAAATGTGAATTTGCGCTAAAAGAGAAAATCCCAAAATCCTAATATCTAAATCCTAAACAATATCAAATTCGAAATCACAATGATTACTGCAGTGTTGTGATTTGTAATTTGTAATTCAATGTCGTTTAGTTAAGCAATTTTAGGTATATGTCCGCTGGACAAAAAGTGCTGTGGGATTAAGCTTTTTACTGACGTTTATGTCCGCTGGACAAAAACGAGTTTTAGTTGGTTAACTTTAACAGAAAAACGTAGGAAAACTTAGCCCGTTAGGGCTTCAACGTCAGTAAAAATCAATCAATAGCTAAAATCACTCCTTTGTCCAGAGGACATTAACATTTTACTAATGGATAATTTTAAGACAATAAATTCCATTATTGAAAGCCTTAACTAAACGACATTGATTTGTAATTTGTAATTTGTCATTTCAACCTTTATCTTTGCCAAATGAAAATTGCTTTACTTTCCGACACACATGGATTTCTTGATAAAGAGATTTTGGAGTTTTTTAAGAACTGTGACGAAGTTTGGCATGCGGGCGACATTGGAACTGAAGAGATTCTCGACGAGCTCGAAAAGTATAAGCCTTTGCGGGCAGTGTGGGGAAATATCGACGGCACAAACATAAGATTACGAACAAAGGAAATCCTCAATTTTGAGTGTGAAGGCAAAAAAGTATTGATGACACATATTGGCGGCTATCCCGGAAAGTATTCGCCAAATATAAAGCCACTGCTACTATCCGAACGTCCCGATATATTTATTGCCGGCCATTCGCACATTCTTAAAGTAATAAACGACCCTAAACTTAAAATTTTACACATAAATCCAGGCGCCGCCGGAAACAAAGGCTGGCATAAATTTGTTACAGCAGTAAGATTCGAAATTAGTGAGGGAGAAATTAAAAATTTTGATATATTTGAGAAAAAAAGGTAGGGAAGTGCCTAAAGTGCTCTAGAATGCCTAAAGTGCCTAAAGTGTCTAGAGTGCCTAAAATACTTAAATGGAATTTTTTATGATTTTAAAAAGCTGAATAATTAAACCAAAATAGATTACGCCAGCAGCCATAAGTACTCTAGGCACTCTAGACACTTTAGGCACTCAAGGCACTTATAAAAACAACCATGGAACAACAACACAAAGCAAAAATCCTAAACGTTCAGCATTTAGTTGAGAAGTACGACATTCCGGCATTTGCCTGCACGCAATCGTTTTATGACCAGAACGGAGTAAAGCCATGCTTAGCCGTGATATTAACCAGCAGCGACCCAGGCTCGGTATCCTATACAAAAGGAATAAAGCGATTTTGCGAGAAGAACAACGTCGAATGCCGCGATTTCCTAGTTGGTTCGGCCGATGAACTTAGATTACAGATTGAACAGCTCAACAACGACGATACCGTTCATGGAATAATGATTATGTATCCAACAGGTTATGGCGTAAAAGATACCGTTTTTATGAACATGGTTAACCCAATGAAAGATGTTGAAGGACTTCACAATTCTTATCTTGGGTACCTTGTACAGTACGAGAAATTTAGAGATCCTGAGCAGCTGCGCAAATTAGTAATTCCACCAACGGCTAAAGGCATTTTGAGTATTTTAAAAAGATATTACATTGATTTTGAGGAATTTAAAAAACTTCGTGGTTTTTACCCTGAGAATGTTGCTGTAAATCCTTTTGATGTTGAAGGAAAAAGAATTACTGTTATAAACGACTCGTTGGCTGTTGGTCGTTCGCTTGCTCTTATGCTTCTTAACGAAAATGCCTATGTTCAGATTTGTCATCAATACACACCATTTGAGAAAACTCTTGAGAGCGTAAAGCTTTCGGACATTGTTATTTCGGCTGTTCCTTCGGCAAAGTTCCAGATTCCAACAGAATATGTTCCAGAAAATTCCATTATAATAGATATTTCATTCGAAGGAAACTTTGACTATCCCTCGGTTTTCGAAAAATGCTACAAAATTGCACCTCGTTGGGATCTTGTAGAAAAAGGCAACCGCATAAACGACATGACATTAAACCGACTTATCTCAAACCTACACTATTTGGTAAATTGCTGCTTGCCGGAAGATGTGTTGAAGGAGATGAAGGGGGAATGAGGAAAAACGGTCCTTCGACACCCACAAGCTATCACACTTGGCTGCTCAGTAACCGAAGGCGGAAGACGGAAGACGGAAAACAGAAGGCTGACGACAGAAAAGAGAAGACGGAAAACTGAAGGCTGCCGACAGAAAATAGAAGACAGAAAATAGAAGACGGAGAATCGTAAGGCGCAGGATTGTGCTTAATAAAAGATGCGGCAGAATTTTCAGGCTGAAGGCTTGAATTATTTCAACCTGATGCGATAGCGTCAGGTTGATGATATAAATACCACTGGAGCGCTGTAAGAGTGGCTTAAAAATCTTTAGGTGCCTTAATAATTAAGCACTTTCTCATTCAAACAAGTCTGTAACCTTTCAATGTTTTCTTTATTTTCGGAGAGAATTACAAAAACATCGCCTTCTTTAATAATTGTATTTCCTTTAGGAATAACGAACTTTTCGCCACGCTGTATCATTGCTATTATTGCGGTTTCGGGAAAATGGAGATCGACAATTCGTTTGCCGATGTGTGGTGAGTTTTCGGCAATTGTGATTTCGCTTATTTCTGATTTGGATTCATCGTCTAGTAATCTTTCGACAGGCGTCTTCTGTTTTACTTTTGATGGCATGCAAACCTTTAAAATTTTTGCAAAATAGCCCAGTCCAGTGCCCTGAATAAGTACAGATGTAAGCGAAATAAAAAACACAATATTGAAAATCATTTGCGACTTATCAATGCCCGCAATTAACGGATATGTTGCAAAAACAATTGGCACAGCTCCTCTAAGTCCGACAATCGAAACAAATATCTTGTTCTTGATTTTCATTCTGTAAAATGCAAGACTTATAAATACGCTCAATGGACGTGCAACAATTATTAAAAAAGCTGAGATTATCATTCCTATACCAATAACTGGAATAATGTCGGAAGGATAAACCAAAAGTCCCAGAGTTAAGAATAAAATTATCTGCATCAGCCAAGCAAAACCATCGTAGGCTTTGATAATTGCTTTTTTGTGCATGATATCGGTATTTCCAAGAAAAACTCCGCAAATATACACAGCTAGAAAGCCATTTCCCCAAGCTACATCTGTTACCGAGAAGGTGAGAAACATCCAAGCAATAGCAAGCACGGGATAAAGTCCCTCGAAACCGAGTTTAATTTTATTTATTATTAGTTTTCCAAGGTAGCCGAATAAAAATCCAAAGCCCGTACCCAAAACCAACATAAGCACAAATTTTGGAAAAATGCCAAAAAGTTGAGAATCTGGATTGCTGATTAATCCAGTAAATGCAATTGTAAGAAAAAATGCCATTGGGTCGTTACTTCCACTTTCTAACTCCAATAATGGTCTAAGATTATTTTTTAATGCAATATTCTTAGAACGCAAAATTGAAAACACAGCTGCTGCATCGGTTGACGAAATAATTGAGCCAATAAGTAATCCTTCGTAAATAGTAAATCCAAAAACATAATGGATAAA
>JAQVGK010000127.1 GCA_028696755.1 Bacteroidales bacterium
CAGGTGATATTGAAGCATTTGATTTGCACACCGACACTACAAAAATTAACATTTCGGGAAGCGGCAATTGCTATGTGTGGGCCGAAAATATCCTCGACATTTTTATCTCAGGTAGTGGAAATGTAACATACAAAGGAACACCTCAACTTTATGTTGACCTGCCTGGATCGGGAAATGTAAATGCATGGAAATAATACTCCACAATTAACTTAAGAGCAGTCGAAAGGCTGCTTTTTTTTTAATATTTAGTACCTATTCAACGATATTGCATTTTTGCATTGGGCATGGAGCATGGAGCGTGGAGGAGTATTTGCAGAGTTTTAAAATTACTTGCGTGCGTTGCACTGAGTTGAATCGAAGTGAGCCCTGCGGGGTTTTGCATAATATAATTTTAGCATAAATGCTATGCTCTCACAAATCTCAGCACCATGCTCAATGCTTCATGCCATTTTTAGAATAAGCTCATCCCCTTAACCATATAACAACATACTTATCTATTTATTTTAATCCAAATAGAGATGAACAAGTTTGCATGTTTTTTGTAAATTTGCAAGAAATAAATAATTATGAAACGTATATTAATTACGATAATATTCTTCCTTTTGATTGTTACTCAAGTGCGTCCAGCGTTCATTCTTTTGCCAATGGATGATACACAAAAAGATCATTTAAAAGCATACGGGATTACCTACTGGACTTTACAAAATCAAGTTGAAGCATGGTGGTTATTGAATTATAGAGGTGGTTCATTTTTACTGCTTTTTAGTCCTGAAATTGAAAAAGAATGTGTGTTGCGAGGTGTTAGTTATGAGATTATTGCAGATGCACAAAAAAATAGCATTTTCAATGAAATTTCGGCACCATCGGTAAATATGGATGCAGTAAAGCTTGAAAAAGCCCCCAAAATTGCGGTTTACACTCCGCCCTTTACACAGCCTTGGGATGATGCTGTAACATTAGCTCTAACGTATGCCGAAATTCCTTACGATAAAATTTACGACCGCGAAATTATTAATGGCGAACTAGCAAATTACGACTGGTTGCATTTACATCACGAAGATTTTACTGGTCAGTATGGCAAATTTTATGGTGCTTATGGCCGAATGCAATGGTACCGCGACAATCAGAAAACTAGCGAAGAACAAGCATTATCGATGGGGTTTAATAAAGTATCCCAGTTAAAACTTGCAGTTGCAAAAGCTATAAAAGAGTATGTAGCTGAGGGAGGATTTTTATTTGCCATGTGTTCGGCAACTGATTCGTTTGATATTGCTCTCGCTGCCGAAGGCGTTGATATATGCGAATCGATGTTTGATGGAGACCCTGCCGATCCTGAAGCTCAGTCAAAGTTAGATTATTCTCAGTGCTTGGCTTTTACAGATTTTACCCTTGTTAGAAATCCGATGGAATACGAATATTCCGACATTGATGTAACAAACAATAAGAAAGCAAGTAATAATGAGGATTTTTTTGTACTATTCGAGTTTTCTGCAAAATGGGATCCTGTGCCGACAATGCTTTGTCAGAATCACACCAGTATGGTTAGAGGCTTTATGGGTCAGACAACAGCTTTCAAAGCCGACTTGGTAAAGCCTTCGGTTCTGATTATGGGTGAAAACAAAGCTGCTGGAGAAGTGAGATATATTCATTCAGAATTTGGCAAAGGAATGTGGACTTTTTATGGAGGTCACGACCCCGAAGATTATAGACATTATGTTGGTGATGAGCATACCGACTTATCTCTTTATCCAAATTCTCCGGGTTACCGACTAATTCTAAACAATGTTTTATTTCCAGCTGCAAAAAAGAAAAAGCTTAAAACATAGTTAATCTCCTAACAATATATTTTTTAAACTTCAAACACATTTTAACAATCTAAAATTTTATTAAAAAGATAAAATTTGTTAATATTGCAAAAAAAAGTACATGGAAAGCAACAAAGATATAACCAGAGAAAACATTGTAAGTGCTGCCAGTATAGCATTTAGTAAATTCGGATATAAGAAAACGACTCTTGATGATATCGCATCTTTTACTAATGTGAGTAAAACAGGAATTTATTACTATTTTAAAAATAAGGAAGAAGTATTTAATGAAGTTATTAAAAAGGAAGCTGCAAAAATGCAGGTTCTACTTCTCGAAGCTGTAAATCAGGAATCACGTCCAATCGACAAGCTATTTGCTTATGTTAATGCGAGAATGGTTTACATGGAAGGTATCAGCAATTACTATTCTGCTTTAAAAAGAGATTTATTAGAACAGCTGAATACAATTAATCAAAATAGAGAAGAATTTGATAAAATTGAGATTTCCATTTTGATTGAAATTTTTAAAGAAGGAAACGAGAAAAAAGATTTCTTTATCGAAAACATTGAAGAAACAGCTCAACTTGTAATGCTTACATTAAAAAGCCTCGAAATTCCATTTTTTGGAGTTGAACAAGCTCCAGATTACAAATTTTTCCTTGAGAAGCTAACGACTTTGTTGCTATATGGAATTATTCCCCGTTAGCAAGCGCACTACCTATCTCTAACAAAAAGGTAGGCAGTTAAACTTAGTATTCCGAGTGCATAAAATACAAAAAACCACAATACCAGGGGATTTTTAGCAACAGTAATTCGTACTGCCGGCTCTTTTGTCTTTTTGTCCAAAATAAACTTCTCAAGTGTAATTTGTATTCCATCTCCATATACAGGTGAAAATATAAATGCACTTCCATCCAAAACTCTTTCTCCGTTTTTATAAAGCGAAAGAGACGCATAATTTTCTTTATAATGAAATTTATCACGTGTCATCTCTAGTCGCGACGATTTCTTTTTATCTTTAAGAATTGCAAAATCATCAACAAAATTAATTTCTTTTAAACTAAGAGTATAACCATTTTCAAATTCGTATTTATCACCAGCAGTGAGAACAATATTACCGTGTTTAAATCCAATTATCAACGAAACAGCATGCAGCAATAAGATTACGATAAAGACAATATGGATAGAAAAGAGCAAAGATGTTTTAAGCGATTTAGATGTTATCGCAGTTTTGAAAAGTCTATCCTTAGTGCATAAAAAAAGATTTATTCCAAACAGAAATGCAATTAAGCACAGTACTACAAACCATACAACGACAAAAATATTTTTATTTCCGATTTCCATTATCCAGTCGAGAATAATAATATCGTTCATATGTTTAAATGCGTTATAAACTCCATCATTTGCAGTTAGAAAAATTCCACTAAGAAAAACCGCAATAAGGCTTATCAACAATATTGCAGCCAATTTCATCGAAGAAAGAAATTTCATCATAACTTAAAAAATCAAAAAATAAACAATAATAGAATTATCACTAATGGAATAATTGAAAGAGATATTTGCCTATTAGCAGTTTTAATCCAACTCGGACTTAAATGGCTACCTACAAGAGCTAATAAAAACATTCCACCCGAGGTAAAAAAGTTCTTACTCCAGCGCCATGCATCTCCATATCCCAACTGTGCCCATACCGAACCCGAGAATTCGCCGCATAAAAACAATATTGCTCCAGCCAAAGTATAAAAGCCTGCACGTCGAATAATAAAGTTTTTGCTTATATCTGCCGAACTTGCTCTGAGTGCAATTAAATACAGCGACAAAGAATAAGCGACAAAAGCCATCGAAATCAATCTAAACTGGAAAAACATTGCCACCCAAGGGTTTTCATACAAATAAAAGAACTCATCTACACGCATTTCGTCGAAAAGCACTAATGCTTGAAAAATAAGTGCTGCTACCCAGAATTCGAAGCCTGAAATTCGCTTTTCCTTTTTTCGCAAACTGTTAAAAAGCCCTAGAGAAACAATAATCAGTACGATGTTTTGCATTTTCTCAAAAGTTCCCGACATTGGCAAATGCCCAGATTGAACAATAACTAAAATGAATGCTATTAACGAACCAACAAATGCAGCAAATCCTGTTAGCAATGCTTGTTTATCTCTCTTTAAAACACTAAGAAACACAGTTACAGCTAGTAGCAAAAGTGTTGCAACCCAAACTATAATAGGAAAATCCACATTCATACAATTCGATTATTTTAAAATGTATATTCTGTCAACTCCTTTGATCGAACGATCCGAGAAAAAATCACAACTTGGGTAAACTCTAAAAATGCCGTCATTTTTTAATTCCTTATCGCATAACAATAGCACCGATGACTGGTCGTTTCGATTTGCAATTTCGCTAAAAGTATAAACAGTGCGATAACCATCATCAGCAACAACAACAATTAAGGCATTTTTAAGTTCATCGAATGTGATATCAGGCAAGCTTAGAATAACATCTTTCAAATCAACACCAGTGTAAGGACTTGTGGTATGCAGGCCTCTGCCCTTTCCATAAAAAATTGTGTGAACTGTTTTTGTTTTTGAAAAATCATAATTAGAATCAATTGTACTTATAAGTTCGCCGTTCGAGTAAACATCAATTTTATCCGAAAACAAAGGATCTTTACCTTTTATTATTTCTATATCGGGATTTGAGTAAGATTTCACAGTTATTTTAACCGGATTGCTAATATTCCGATAAGTATATAGGTCATTTCCAATAATCAATTTCGACTCAACAGGTAATTCCCACATATCTTTTGTTTTGTCAGGAATAATCCGAGCTACAGCTGTTGCAATAATCACATCATTTAAACCATTTGCATAATAAATCTCACCCCAGCTAACACAAACTTTTTCGCCTTTACTATTCTCAATCTCTACATACAAGTCAGTTTGCGGGGGAAATTCTTTTGCATTAATTTTATTCGCTACAAAAGGACTTATAATATCGGCTAAAGAGTATCCGACATATCGATAGGCACCTATAAATTTATCTTTACCATCCTCACTAATTATTTCCTTAACAATTATCTCGCGCAAAGGCAATTTACTTAAATCAGCCCTACCAGAATTATCGACTTCACCAGTAACCTCAATCTCGGACACCAGTAAATTTGTCACTTCTGCATTATCGAAGAAACTATTCGTTTTGTTTTCGGCATCATAATCCATCAAACTATTCTGTGCAGAGCACGATAATATTGAAAAAAAAGAAAGAGTAGCGATAAAGATATTTTGCCAAATCGATGTGATTAATTTATTATTCATACTTTCAATTTTTATTTTTACTTGTAAAATTATATTTCAATTCAAAAATAAACATTCTACCCGGACATTTATAACCCTTGCTGTTTGTGTAAATTTTATTTGTAACATTATCAATGGTAAGCGATGCATCAAAACCTCTGTATGACTTCCAGATGCGAAGATCAAAAGTTGTGTATGCTGGATATTTGTCACTCATAAAATAAACATTTTCGAAACTATTATCATCTTTAATCCAACGGCTTCCATTATAATTAAATGTTGCCGAAACATTAAGAATATTATTCACAAAAGACGCTCCTCCCGCAGCCTTATGATCAGCAATATCGGTGAGAAATTTCCCTGTTAAATCAATACCAGCACCATCAGGATTAACAATAAAACTACTAATGACAGAGGTGTTATTAGTGTAATTTGAAAAGAGGCGAATGTTTTTATTCACTTTATAACTAATGTCAGCTTCAAGTCCATAAATATTTACTTCTCCAATATTTGAAGTTTGATAAATTGGTGCGATTGTGTATCCCATATTAACCGAATCGCCAGTGCTAATAAGGTACATAAAATCTTTCCCAATATTGTAATAAACCGAAATTCCAGCGTCAAGGCCAAACTCAGAAACAAAATCTGCTCCTGTCTCAAAGCTGTAAAGATATTCGGCTCTGATATTAGGATTTGCAACTCTAAAACCAGTTCTAACCTGATCGGAGCGGCATAAATCATCGAGTACAGGAGCTCTAAATCCTTTGGCTGCAACAGCATAAACTGTTATTGGCTTTGTCAGCTTATATTCTACCACCAGTTTTGGACTAAACGAACTCCAATTGGCTGGATTTTGCTGAACAAACTGAAATTCGCTAAGGTATTCAATTGAGTAGGAAGGATTTTCGATACTAAAAAGTGCATTTCTAAAAGTTGCTAAGTCATATCGCAGTCCAGGTACTACAGTTAGTTTTGAATTTTTGCTAAGATACTTTAACTGCATAAATCCTGAAAAAATATCAAGATTTCCTCGATTACGAATAACATCTGTTGAAGTATAGTAAATATCAGCACCATCAACAGCGCCCGCTTTATATTCGGCACCAGCTGTTATGTCAATTTTCTCGTTTACGAAGTACTGAGCAAAAGCTTTGGCACCACTTTCGAGTCTGCCCGATTTTATCTCATACAGTGCATACTCACCATCGCTGTAATACTCGTTTAATCGAAAATAATCTTCGTTTAAAACAAATACATTTGCAAAAACGTTAAAATTTCCGAATTTACCACGATACTTAGCAAAACCGTGAACTGTACTCCTATTTGTATTGGCGCCGTTGAATTCATATATTTTCACACCTCTTCCTTTAGTATCGTCGGTATAACTTAGCGATACCTCTGCATTATTTTTATCGTTAAAATAATAGCCAGCCAAACCCGAGATTGAATATTCTTCGAGAAAAACAGGAACTACAATACTGTCGTTCTCGAGGATTACTTCGTCTGGTGTATTAATATAACCATCACTATTTCGATACAATGCAAAACTTCGCCAATAGAGTTTTTTATTCTCGGAGACACCCGACAGTCTAAGTTTGGAGTCAAATGTATTATAAGTTCCATAAGATGAGCTAAGTGAAGCTGAAAATCTTTCTACTGGTTTGCGAGTTGTAATATTTATTATCCCACCCATGGCATTCGATCCAAAGATAGCAGATCCAGGCCCTTTGATTACTTCGAGAGTTGCAATATTATCTTTATCAATCAAGCTCCAGTTAACCGAGCCAGCATCCGATTTATTAAGCGGCGAACCATCCAGAACAATCAAAGTTCCACCTTTTGTATTTCCACCAAGACCACGCATCGAAATTTCTGTTGATGAAAACATTCCAGCCTCAGCGTTTACATTTACACCCGAAATCCCTTCTAACAATTTATGCGATGATATTGCTGGACTTGCATTTATTTCTTGTAAACCGAGAGTTTTTGTTCTAACAGGAATATCTAGCACTTCTTGTTCGGGATCTTTTTGTGCGCCAATTAGAATTTCGTCGGTAAAATACACTTCGGGTTCCATTAAAACTTCAATTCGGCGATTTGAGTTTTTCCCATTTTGAATCTCTTTAATTACAGGCTTGTAACCAATAGACGAAAACTCCAAAGTAATTTTCCCTGCCCATTTATAATTTAGAGAAAAATAGCCATTCTTATTGGTAACAGTTCCTTCATTAGTACCAGTCACAACTATATTAACATCAGATAAAGGATTTCTGTTAAGGTCATACACATAACCTTCTATCTCCTGTGCATTAACAGAAATATAAAAAGCAATTACAGATGCAATAAGTGTAAAAAATCTCTTCATAAAAAACTAAAAATCCCGGAAACGCAGGCATCAAAACAGTTAAAGACCTTTGTTTCCAGGAATTTAAACAGAAAAACAATATTATTCGATAATCATTTTGCTAGTTTCTGGTTTGTTAGAACCATCTGTGTAAACCTTAACAAAATACATTCCTGCATTTAGATTTGGCATATCAACATTTACCATATTTGTAAAATCTGCAGCAGTTTTATAAACCATTGCGCCAGTTATGCTATATACTTCAACACCAGTAATTGCATCTGAAGATTCAACAGTAAAAGTTCCGTTACTAGGATTAGGATAAACCATCAAAGCACTGTTGTACAAATCAACAGTTATTCCACTTGGAGCAAGCCCTTGAACAAGAATATCGTCAATTTTAGAAATTCCAGCAGCATCAACATCGCCACCACCAACAGCAGTATTAGATGTCATAATCCATCTGATAAACATAGATGTTGTTCCGTTGCCTTCCATTTCAACAGGAAGAGCTACTTCATTAACAACGCCAGTTGTCCAGTCGCTACCAACGGTAAAAGCGCCATCAGTAATATCGGCCCATTCGCCACCACTTAAACGCCACTGCAATTTAAAATCTTTTGGACCTGTAGCATCAGAGTTATGTTTTGAAGAAACTGTCATACTAGTAAAACCATCAGCTTTAAATTTAATTGACCAGAATTTATCATCGGCACCAGCATCCCATCCGTCGGCAGATGCAGAATAGCCTTCAGTTTCAGAAGCATAAGTTAAAGTTCTAGTTGTGCCAGCAGTACCGTTCTCTGCTCTAACATCATAACCTAGATTTGCCTCAATTCCAGAATCGGCGTTAAATTCAACATCGGTATTGTCGGTAAAGTCGAAGCCAATAATAGTTACAGGTGTTGGATAAGGAACTCCTGTTATAACAATATCATCAATTTTAGAAACTCCAGTAGCTTCTACAGTTGCATTACTAACCGAAGTGTTTGATGTCATAATCCATCTAGCATAAAGCGAAGTATTTCCTGGATCGTCCATATCGGCAGGAAGTGCCACGTTGGTTAAAACGCCGCTTGTCCAATCGC
>JAQVGK010000128.1 GCA_028696755.1 Bacteroidales bacterium
ACGTCAATATTTGGATTTGTACAATTTGTTGTTGTACCATCCCCAAAAATCCAGATACACGTATTAACTGCAGCAGTTGTATTGTCAAAAGCAATTGGGGAGTAATCACATGAGTTCGAAAAATTAGAACTTACAACAGGTAGTGGGTGAACAACTAAGCTTTTACTAAATGATTGGTGACAATTTGAACTGGTAGTAACTGTTAATGTTAGATTGTAAGTCCCTGCACTTAAGTATGTTTTTGTGGGTTCAAAATCCGTCGAAGTGCTACCATCGCCAAATTCCCACAAGTAAGTTAATGGTTGAGTCGAAGGGTCAGAATTTGTATTGTTGCTAAATGTGTATTCTTCACCGGGGCAGCGATATATCCCTCCCAAAACTGCAAATGATGGATGTGGCAATGAATCATGAATTAAAACAATTGAATCAACAGTAAAACATCTGTATGGATCGGTAACAGTTACGTAATACCAACCAGAATTTGTAACGGCAATTGTTTGAGATGTTTGACCAGTGCTCCAGTAGAAATAATTCCCTGTGTTCCCTGCATTCAAATATGCCGTGCTGCCTGCACAAATTCTCATAGTATCTCCAATATTTACTATTGGAGGATTATCGCAGATGTGATCAGCAACAGTTATTCTTATGTCGTTGCCCAAATTTACTACAGGCGATGTTTCACTAACAAAATTTCCTACAGGATCGACTTCTCCATATTTATTTTCGAAGTAGTAACCTTGGGTATGAGATGTGAATATTTTAAAATCATCTTCGCTACAATTAATACCTTCAAAATCTGTACTGTCAAGATAATAGACTTCAAGACCAACATTTTGCCCCGAAGTACCAGCAAAAACATTATAATATTTTTTTATACTCCCATCTGTTACTGTTATTTGTGAAGTATGTCCACGCTGTACATTTACATTTCCGGTGGGTGCCCCTATAATCTGCAAACCCAAACCAACCCCATTGCGCGACATATAATTACTAAAACTCATATCGCCTGTATAAACATAACCGCTTTGACCAGTAATTCGGCTTGAATCGCTTTCGGAACTTAGTGTACCATAGCTGGATAAATCAGAGTTTTTTAGATGTATGTTATTACCATTCAAGTCAATTATTCCATTGGTAAAGAAAATAGTGTCTTTAATTTCGAGATTTGTGCCTAATTGCAAGCATGTATCATTATTATTAATCTGAACTTTATTCAACCTTACTGGATTGCCATAAATTCGCTGAATGCTATCTCCAATAAATCTGATTAATCCAGTTTCATCACGGGCAAAAACTGAATCAGAAGCATTGTTAACGACATTTCCTTTAATAATTATTTCTCCTGAATTAAAAATGCCTCCACTTTCATTAATAATACTGCCATTAATGAACAAAAATGCGGAACTGTCAGCAAGTTTTATTCGCTGATTGCCTGTAATTACTATACTGTCCTGAGCAATTAAGTTTGAAGATAACATTGCCAGAAAATAAAACAGAACGGCTGTTTTATATGCAATTGATTTTATGTTTAATTTTATATTCATGTCTTTAAACTTAAAGTTTCATTATGAAAGCTAGTACATAATATGGGGGAAGGTTTTTATGAGGCATATTTCCGCCAGATCCATTGTCAATAGAGATTGGATGAGAATGACTCCCGCCTGCTACCGTGTATCCATAGCCATTATAATAGCAGTCTGTGCATGTTCCAGAATCTCCTTGTATCATTTCATGCGTATCGTCTTGCCAAGATCCGCCAACACCAGAATCTACTCTAATCAAATGCGTGTGATTTCCTGCCGACGCACTACTTCCATTGTGAGAATGTGATGGTAATTGAGTTTCGCCAATTTTAACATTGTCGGCTCCAGATTGATTTCCTAAGTTATAAGTCACTGGGGCACCATGTGTGTAGCTTGTGCCATTTTGTTCCAAAGTTATTTCGTTTCTTGTCCCTGCGCCCACAATAAATCTACCACTAAGGTTTGGAGTTCCATTGCTGCCATCGCACAAAGCCCAACCTGCAGGAACAGCAGCTCCACTCCACATAATTATTGATCCGGCAGGCAACAAGTCGTGACCATCTTCCTGGATTTTCCCATCAGTATTAATATTTCCTGTAGTATGAACCTCACCTCCAACTTCTAATTCTTTAACTCCTACAGTTGTGGCGATTCTTACCTTCCCTGCAAATTGAGCTCCATTAGTGGGTGCAATATTATTTGCTCCGACCGACAAATTTCCAAGTACAGTAAATTTACTTGCAGGCGCATCGGTGCCAACTCCAACATTTCCAAGATTTATACCATCTGTTGAAACTATTTGTGGCGCCGCAGGGTCCCCAGGATTATACACTTTTTTCCATGGAACCATATAATACCAGCTTACACCATCAAAAAAACAAAACGAATTTTGAATAGTGTCGTAAACCATTAAACCCTTTGCTGGGTTTGCAATATTCGAAATATCCAATCGTGGAACTAATAAACCTTTATCATCCGATTTTAAATCTAATACTGCTGATGAATCAGGCAAAACATTATTTATACCAACCTGTGCGTATGCGCAGATACTGGAAATTATTAGGGCGAAAATTATTACTCTTTTTTTCATAACGCTTTTAATTTAAAGTTTTATAATGTAGGCAAGTACGTAATAAGGGGGATTGTTAGAATGTGCAACTGCAGCCAAAGATGGCGTATTGTAAATTGATAAAGTATGTGAATGCGCACCAGAATCGTTTGTAGGTTGATTAGCATTACCGCCACAAGTTCCATCAGGATCTCCACAAGTAGCAGTATTCACTGTAATACCAGTTGGGCCAGCCCCGCCGCCATCACCATCGTCAAATGCCATTGTGTGCACATGATTACCTCCAGTTACACTGCCTCCATGATTATGAGATGGCATTTGACTTATATCCATTAAGACTTTATCAGAGCCACCAACTTGATTAGGGGTATGATTATTTGATATGCCAATAGTAGTGTTTCCTAAATGATCAATTGTAATTTCTCCTCTTGTTCCAGCTCCCATAACAAACCGTCCACTCAAATCTGGTGAAACAATGTTTCCCGAGCCATCTAGTTTAGAATAAGTACTTCCGTTGCACAAGCCCCAACCTGCCGGTATGTCGGCTGTAGAGCCATACCACATTACTATGGTTCCTGCTGGTAATAAATCATTTCCGTACTCTTTCAACTTTCCCCTAATATTTACATTGCCGCCAACTTCGAGCTGATTTACAATTCCAGCATTAACTCCCATTCTTACTTTGCCAAAAATATACGCTCCATTTGTAGGAGCAATACTATCTTTGCCAACCGCAAGATTTCCTACAATAGTAAGTTTGCTTTGTGGATCCGCAGTACCAACACCTACCCCAGAATTACTGTTCATATTAAGTGGACTAATGTTTTGCTCAGTAGTTGGATCGCTCAAATCTACTTTCTGCCCCCAGGCTGGCATCGATATCCAGTCGGCACCGTTAAAATAACAAAACAAATCCAAGTCTGTACAATAAACTAACATGCCTTCATCAGTAGTATTTAAAGTCATGGTGGACATTTGAACTTTTGTTAGACGTGGAACAAGTAATCCTTTATTATCGGAACTCAACTCTAAAATTGATTTAGCATTAGGATCTGTGGTATTAATCCCAACTTGAGCTATAAGACAAATTGAAGTGAGTGTAATAAAGCATAATAATAGTAATAAATATCTTATCATAGTTCTATAATTTAATAATTATCGATTCTGTCTTTGAGTATTCTATATCATTACCTGAAATAATAGCAATTCTGTAGAATATTGTAACATCAGTTTTATCAGGTTTATCTTTAAATTCAGGTTTTATTATTTTACCACTTATTGGCTTAAAGTTTTCGGTTTCGTCAAATTTTTTATAAACAATAAACGAAAGCTCATCTTCGGTATCCATTACTTGCCATTTTAACTCAACTAGCTTTGATTTTTTGTTGTATTTGACTGTGAAACTTTTAAATAAATCTTCACTTTTAATATTATTCTGAATTTTGCATGTTCTCATTTCTGACATTTCTGAAGTGTTGCCAGAACTGTCGATTGCTGTAATGTAATAACAGTTAGTTTGAGTTAAATCTGGAAACATATCAGTAAATAGAGTAATTTTTGAAATTGTGTTGTTGTTAATTCTTTTTGCAGATTCAACACCATCATTCTCATTAAAACGATAAACATTGTAACCTGCGAGGTCAGAGTCGTTATTGGGGAACCATTCAACAATGATTGAGTTTTTACTCTGTTTTAACGACTTTATTAATGGTTTTTCCGGAGATATGACATCTGGCATTCGAGTTTGGGCGGCATCCGACATAGAGCTTCTATTATAGGAGCTATCAACAGCTACAACTTTATAAACGAAATTGTTCTTAGCATTAGCTGGTAAAATATCAACATATGTTGTAACCGAAACTGGAACTGAATTGAGAGGTAAAAATGCTGATTCTTTCCTAATGCTTCTAAAAATGTAATAGCCCAAAACATCTTTTTCTGGAGATGGCTGCCAATTAAGTGTGATCTTTCCCGATTCGGCAATTGCTGTTACCATTAAAGGAGCTGTTGGAGCAAAAACATCCTTTATCTCGACCGGATAAACTTCTGATAATGCCTCGTTTCCTTCAATATCAACAGTAGCTACACGATAATTATAGACACCAATTTCTACAACATTGTCGGCAAATATTTGTGTTTCCTTTGGAATTATTGTTTGATTTAAACAAACATAGTCTTCAGATCCGTACACTGCCCTGTAAACTTTGTAACCGGCCAAATCAGGAACATTTTCATTTTCCCAGTATAGGTTTACGTTTTTACCTTGAATCTCACAAACTACTTTGTCGGGAGCAATTGGAGGCTCCATATCTTTGATTTTTACCTTTATCTCGGCACTTGGTTTATTTTCTCTTCCGAAGTAATCGATCGAAATTATTTTGTAGCTGTACTCTGTTCCTACCTTTAAACTATCATCGGTGTAGAAATATTTTAGATAATTACCTTTTTCATCTGTCCCGGGAATAACTGGAACCGTTGTGATTTTTTTTAATTCATTTCCATTTTCTGCACGCAATATATAAACACCCATAACCAAATTTTCATCTGGAATCCACGAAAAATGCAGCGAGCAACCTTCCTGACTCGTAATTATTCCGCTTGGTGGCTCTGCGGCGAAATAATCATCAGCAACAATCCATTCTGACATCCCTAGTTGCGTATCTTTAGGAGAAACATATCTGGAAATCATATATCTGTACTTAACCGATTTTGAGACTTCAGTGTCAATTAATTGGATCCCTAAGAATTCTGATACTTCTGGGTACTGCACAGATTTTATCATCAAAACTAATTTAGTGATTCCGTCGAGCTCAGCTGAGTTAGAAACAAGTACTTTGTTTTGTAAGACATTAAGAATTTTATCGTTTTCGACAATATTCTCATCAATTGCTGTCCCTTTAATAAGAGGTTTCGTTGAGATTAAAGTCCAATCATTGCTCCCTGATTGCTGACGAAAAACATAGACTGGTTCGTCGAAATAAATGTTTTCGGAATACCATTTTACTGTTATGTTTCCATTGCCTGAATTCGTTACCAAAACTTTACAATTAACCTGAGCATTAATAAAATTAAAGCAAAAGAATAAACAAAAAGTCAATACTATTTCAAATGTTTTCATAGTTTAAATATCAAATTCAGTATCAAGGCTAAAATCACAGGATATAATGCTCAGAAATCTCGCATAACCTGAAACCGTTCCATTTACATGGCGATTATAATATCTTAAGCGTCCACTAAGTCCAACACTAGCAACTTCAAAATCGCCAAAAGTGCAGACATCTCCACTAGTTGTAACATCGAGACTGGCTCTAAAATCAACACTAAAATCCGCTTCTTCAATAGCAATATCCGGTCTATATCTTAAGGTTGCCATTATATCAGCTTGTAACGACATTTGTGCTCTAATTCCCAAACTACATACATCACCTCCAACTGAACCAGAAAACCCTGTTCTCAACAAAGCACCTAATCCTACTGTAAATCGATTTGGATCCATTGCGAAATAGCCTGTAATTCTCACTGGACCATTTGCACAACCAGGCTGAACAACAACAGGACTTTGTTTACTTGCCAGATTTACATGCCATGTATTAGGATTTATGTCGATGTGCAACTTGCCGTGCCCACATACAGCAGGTCCTTTTGCCTCTCCGAAAAAGTCGCCAACAAATTGTTGAGTTTGCTGTGTATAAGTCATACAACCCAAACCTTCGATTACTGGGTTTTGTCCGGGAGCATTTCCCCAGTTGCTTGTAACTTCGAACCCGATGTCTTCAAGTCCTCCTGAAGCAGTAAACTTTACTTCCATAGTCCCAGTCCCCTGTACAACTTCTCCTTTGCTGGCAAAATCAACATAATCTACCAAAACATACACGCCATAAGATACCGAAGGGTCGACGGTATAATCAACTGTAATTTCTCCTGGTTCAAAGGAAATGTCTGGCATATCAAAGTCAATGTCCAAATCAGGTAATGTAACATCAATATCCGGAATCTTAGGAAAATGGAGCGACCAATCAGGCCATTCCAGCTTTGGTAGTTCAGGTATCTTTAAATATATCCCTCCCCAATCGATTCCAGGCCAAATCATAATAAAACGACAAAGATCCTTATCTGGGAACATGTCCTGAATTTCGGGCCAGGAAATACTAGGATGTTCAACTTTAATAACCGACCAGTCTTCATCATTCATAATAGCTTCAAGATCATCATATTCGGGATCAGGCAGTTCATTTATTACTTTATCGAAAAGATAACCAGATAACTCGCAAACATCAGGGAATGTTGGCCATTGAATATTTGGCATCTGGCATAAAAGATCGCCCCATTGAACTCCTTGTGCATTATCAGCAATAACTTTTTCGCACCAGTTGTATCCCGGAAATACTTTTGCCAATCTATCGTATGTAAACTTGTGGTATTTATCCTGAATTCCACCTTCGGCATATTGTTGTTCAGCCAGAGCTCTTGCTTCAGCTGCAATCATTTGATTAAGAAATTCGGAATCTGCCGGACCATTTTCGGCAATAAAAGATTGTATTTGGTCAAAATCGGGCTCAGGGAATTTTTCTAAAACAGCGTTGAAAGCTGCTGTGTTAAGCTGGCACAAAAGAGACTTCATTTGCTCAACATTCAAATGATTCAAAATATTGCAAATGTCTGCTTCTGGCAAGTCTGGTAGCCCAATTTCAAGATCTCGAGTTTCCAATCCCGGTTCTGGTATATTTGCAAAATCCATATTGCAGTCAACACCCACAGCAATGTTTGGGCGCATGTTATGATAAACACGACCTGTGATTCCTGTAATTTCTAAAGGGCCTAATTTCAATCCGGTTTTAGACATCTGAACTTTTTTCAAAGTTTTCTTTTTACCCTCAGGAACCTTTGCCTCATCTTCTGCTTCATGTCCCGAAGTGGATAATCCTATTTCTCCAAACCAATAAGACACGCCATCTTCCTTACCTGTTAAGAATTGTAACTTTGCTGCATATTCCTGAGGTTGCTTAATCTTACCATCGAGCAAACCATAAAATGCATTTCCCCACACAGGATGGTTATTAGTTGCAACTAGTCCTCCTTCAAATTGCACGGCAGCTGTATTTATTCTGATATATGGCAAATTTGCATAAACATTTTCAGGATCCGAATAGTACTCATCTTCAATTATGTAGTTTTGCACCCATGAAACGCTAGATAAATCATAACTACTGTTTGTTCCAGTAAAGATTTGGTACGAGGCCATGTTAACCCTTGGAGGTTGATTCGACGCACCCGAAATGTCATCACCTAACATAATATATCCACTTAGGCCAATCAAATAAGATGAAGAATGTCGTCCAGCAGTAATACTATCTATCACCATCTCGTAGGTCCCATAATAAATAGCTTCGGCATGGTTTGTTATTGATCTCTTTTGGTTAGGTGCTCCAAATCCAATATCATCATTACCCCAAATACATAAACCACTAACATTTGGAATATAGGTCTGAAGAAAAGGCCAATCCAAATCAATATTTAATTCTAGTTTGTCTTTGTTTCTAAATAGTGCCTGGTTTATAGTTAGTTCAACTTTTAATCTCTCTTTATCAGAATTGATAATTATCTTTTTACCAATCAAATTTTCGTCAAATTCGAGTGTCAAAAAGCCATCGTTGCTTACAGGAATATAAAATCCCATAAAATTATCCTGATTTAAAAAAGGAATTTTTGTATCACCTGTCAATTTCGTTTCCTCTTTTACAACCCCATCCTCTATGCTTATGCTGATTTCATTAATATTAGATTCAAACCCACAGTACAATGCTGTATTATAGTTGACAAATGTTCCTTCTGTTCTAATAT
>JAQVGK010000129.1 GCA_028696755.1 Bacteroidales bacterium
AAATATTTGTTTTAGAGAACGACATGTCGGCTCGACACAATTCTAATTGTTTCGCTCTCACCGCCTGAGCTGCCCGCCGTTTTGCCCGGCCCGCCCGCGGAGCTTCGAATACTATTTTGTCGCATTTGTCCGGATATTTATGTCCCGTTTTCATTTCGAGATTAAAATATACTGCAAGGTTTTTTAAATCATTTACTATTTTTACTTGCACTAAATGGGTCAAAATATCAACAATTTTGCCATAGAATCAAGTGTTGTAAAGTTTTTCAGTAGTCCCTAATTACACATTAGTGTTTTATGAAATAATATCTGACCTTTTAATATTTACAATTGGTATTATATTAACCCTCTTGCTTTTATTTCGAGATATTTGTTGATAGAATTTATGGTTAAATTTTCGGGCTTGGTGAGAATTGAGAACACTCCACGCTTTTGCAGCTCTTTAACGATCTGACGTTTTTCGTAAGCGAATTTTTCGGCAATGGTTTGAATATAAATATCCTGAAGTTGCTCTGCTTCGGAATCGATATAAGTTTGCAATTCGGTATTCTCGAAAAACACAACCACGAGCACATGCTGCTTTGCAATTGCCAGAATATAAGGCAACTGACGTTCCAATCCTTCGAGAGTTTCGAAATTTGTGTAGAGGAAAATAAGGCTTCGTTGTCTTATATTTTGCTTAATGCCTGAATAAAGCCTCCCAAAATCCGACTCTTTGAAATCGGTTTTAATGTTATAAAGAGCTTCGATAATAAGATTCATCTGATTACTTCGGCGCTCGGCGGCCACCATATTCTCAATGTTTTTCGAGAAACAAAACAATCCCGCCTTATCGTTGTTCTTTGCTGCCACACTACTCATTACTAAAGCAGTATTTATCGAATAATCTAGCAAGCTAAGTTCATTAAAAGGCATTTTCATCACCCTTCCTTTATCAATAACAGAATAAACCGGCTGAGCTTTTTCATCTTGGTATTTGTTCACCATTAACAGATTTCTCTTTGCAGTAGCGTTCCAGTTAATCGTTCTAATATCATCGCCAGGAACATATTCTTTTATCTGTTCAAACTCCATTGTATGCCCTATTCTGCGAACTTTTTTCAATCCCGATTCGTTTCGCCATGCCATTGCAATTAAATCATACTTTCGTAGCTGAATAAACGAAGGATAAACAGGCACCATAGCATCTTGCGAAAAAATAAATCTTCGCGAAAGCAAACGAAGTGGTGTTTGAACATAAATGAGTAAGCGTCCGAAATGATACTCCCCTCTTTCTGTTGGTCTAAGCCAATATCTTAATGCGAGTTCGGCGTTGGTTTCAATTTTTCGTAGAATTCCGAAATCACGCTTTTGAAACTGGAATGGAATTTCGTCAACAATATTTAGACGTAGATTCATCCCAAATTGATTTTTAATATGGATTTCAACGGGATTTTCGTCACCATTTGAGAGCTTCTCGGGAAGGACTCGCCTTGCAGTAATTTTTCGACCCGAGAAGAATAAAAAAACAGAGTCGATTATCGTAAGCATCACTAATGTCATAAACAAAGCAACACTAACCAAATATAGTGGTTCAATGAAGAACGACATAATGAAAAAGAAAATCACTACACCAAGTGCAACAAAAAAAGCCAATTCGATATATAGGTTCTTTATCTTCAACTATCGAGGAATTTCAATGTTTTCAATAATCTGATTTATAATTTGCTCGGCTTTTATTCCTTCCATTTCGCGCTCAGGTGTAACAATTACTCTGTGTCGAAGCACGGGAACAGCAGCATTTTTAATATCTTCGGGAGTTACAAAATCGCGTCCCTGCATTGCTGCAAACGCTTTTGCCGCCATCATTACCGAAATCGATGCACGAGGCGAAGCTCCTAAGTACAGAAATGGATTTTCGCGTGTTCGTGTTACAATAGTCGCGATGTACGAAATTAGATTTTTCTCGATAAGTATTTCTTGAACTAATTTCTGATACTTTTTAATTTGAGCAGCTGTTATAACAGGTTTAATCATCGCTACTTTGTCGGCATCCTTTCGTTCGTGATGAGTTTCAATGATTTTAACCTCTTCTTCCGGTTTTGGATAACCAACTTCTATCTTAAAAAGAAATCTGTCGAGCTGCGCCTCGGGCAAACGGTATGTTCCCTCCTGCTCTATCGGATTTTGAGTTGCAAAAACCAAAAATGGGGATTCCATCTGATAAGTTTTACCATCAATTGTGATCTGTCTTTCTTCCATAACCTCGAAAAGAGCCGACTGGGTTTTAGCCGGTGAGCGGTTTATCTCATCAATAAGAATGATATTCGAAAAAATTGGCCCGTATTTAAACTCAAACTCAGAAGTTTTAACATTGAAAATCGAAGTTCCAAGAATATCAGAAGGCATCAAATCTGGCGTAAACTGGATTCTACTAAATCCCACATCCATAGTTCGAGCTAAAAGTTTTGCAGTTATGGTTTTTGCAACACCCGGAACGCCTTCAATCAATGAATGACCGTTTGCGAGTATAGATGCAACCAGCAAATTAGTCATTCCATACTGACCAATAACTACTTGGTGAATTTCGCGACGAATAGCATTTACCGCTTCTTGCAGCTCGGAAAGGTCGATACGGTTTTTAAATTGTATGTTTTCCTGATTATCGGGATTTTGAATTATTTCGTTATTCTCTTCCATAATTGTAATATGTTTTTCTAATATGTTTTGCTGTTAAATTTATTTAATAACTCGTTAAGTTTTAACAAATAAATCTGATCAACCTGATTTGCACCATTAAGATAAACAATCAAATCTATAAGTCTGTCAACAGTTCGCCTATCAACACCCGACTTCTGATGAAGTTTATTTTTAAACTCATCATCAAGCACTGTAGTGTCAATCATATAATTTGTTCTAATTTTTTCGAGGAAGTAGGTAATTTTCTTGGCGATAATATCTTTCGGATTTCCTTCACGAAGATAAAGTTGTCCTATTGTTCGAGCAAATTCTTCGGAAGTGTTTGTAAGTGGAGTAATCACAGGAACTATACGTTGTTTTCGTTTCGCTGTAAAAATTACAAAAAGAAGCAATCCAACAACACCTAGTCGCCAAGCAAAAGCCAGAGCGCGATTGCTAAGAATAAAGCGCAACGAACTTCTATTGTTTGCATAAGCATCTTCTTGCTTACAATCCCACAGAATAGTTTCGTTATCGAGAAAAGCAAAAACTTCGGCAGCATATCGGTTGTGATTATCCTTTAGCATGTGATAGTTTGTAAAAGCATAAGGTTGGGTATGCAGATAAAAACCTCCGGCACCGAAATTTACTCGTATAAAGTTTACATACTCAGAGGTATCAACATACATGTAGCCCAACGCCTGCGAAGTTGAGAACTCCCATTGTTTAAAAGCTGTATAAACAAAGCCTATCCCAAACTGATAAGTTGACTTTAGATTTTCGTTATAAAATCCAAAAGTATGAACAGTATCGGAAAAATCTAAACTGTAATCAATCAAATCAATATAAACATCAAGAGTATCGAGCAAATATGGAGAAAATTCACTGCTCGAAATAAAAACTTTATTACCAGATCTCGCAAAATCTAAAAGTTCATCAATCGACTCAGTGTCGAGATACTGATAATCATTAATAAGTATATAGCTTGCGTTATCGTATCTTGCAGAGTAATACAGCTTTTCGAATGGTGTTACGTTAGCATTTTCGACAGTGCATCTTGGAAAAAATGTTTTAAGCTCCGACTTAATAATGTATGTACCAAAAGGCTTTTTGTGAGTTTCGTCAAATGTTGGAGTCCAATCAACAGGTTCGGGAATGCTATTTTCGATTAAAAACATTATCAGCACCAAGCCTACAAAAATACCGATATAGAAATACATTCTTTTCATCACTTAATCGATTTGATAAATGTTAAAAATGTATTCTCGGCGTGCTCCCAAGCAGTGCTATTCAAATCGAATTCGCCGTACCAGCAATAGTTGTAAATGTAAGAAACGTAATTAAACTGTTCTTTTAGCTTTTCGTTCTGAATCTCGAAATAATAATCGGAATTTGTTTTCTCGGCATCCCAACTAATGATTGATTTCTCGCTAAGAATTTTTAATGACTTAAGATAATAATATCGAACCGCCAGATTAAAATTCTTATCTCGTACAGCATTTTTAATCAGTTCGTCAAAATTTGTTTCGAGAACATTTGTTTCAACGTCTGTAGCTTTGATTGCAGCACTATCGGGCTTTTTAGCAAACACCCAATAACCCTCGTTTTTCATCAATGCCCTAACAATGAAGAAAATCATTAAGCCAATAGCAACAAAAATCAGCACCTTGATTACGATCTCAACAATTTCGAAACTTCGTTGTGTTGCTTCAAAATTAAAAATCTTAGCAAGCATACGAGCCAACCACTGAATAAATCGTTGGAATATACTAGGCTTAAGCTCTTGTTCGTAAACAAATTCGTCTCCAGAGTATTTTTCTCTAAAATCGGGAGGCAAATAATTTACGCTAACTTTTCTTACAGAATCGATGTTTAGCGTATCGCTCACATAAGCAACAGATCTGACAGGAATCAGAAAAAAAGAAACTAATATGATGAGAAAAAGTTTATTCACCAAGTCCGATTTTATCAATTTCGGTCATACCCGATTTATTCTCCAATTCTTCTACAGAGCTGTAATAAACTATGCCATTCATTATTTGAATGAGCATTTGCAGGAAAATACTTACTATTTGTGTAATTGCTGTTGTAATAAGCATAATTATTACAAGTACAGTTGACCCTCCGTTTATCCCAACAGTAAAAGTAGCTGCACCCGAAATTATATTCATTAACATACTAAAACCAAAGCTAATAAAAGCAATGATAACGGTAAAGATTGTAACTGCTCCAACATTTTTCCAGAAATTTCTAAAAATCAATTTCCACGCATAATTAAAACTATCCCATAAGCCTTTCTCACCATCAATAAAAGCAAAAAGAGCCATGTTGTACCAAAGCATCATAACTATAATGGGAATTATCCAACCGACAATAGTAATTATTAAAATAAGACTGATAACACCAACAGCAAAGTAAACCGGAATTGCTAAAAGAATTGAGAAGAAAAAGAATCCTAGCAGTTTCCCAAGATTTTCTTTAAATATAGAACCCATTATTTCTTTAAAAGTAAAATCTGTCCCTTTTTTGAGGTATAGGTTCATATAAATTGGAGTATAGGCATACTGCACGAGAGCAAATACTGTAAAAACGAAAATAAAAATAATAATAGCTAATACAAAAACTAAAGGATTGCTCGTAAAATAATTTTCGAAGGAACTAGCATACCCTCTTCCAAGTCCTTCGAGGTTAAAAACTGACTGTAGATAAAAATAATAGAATAAAATAACCAAAGCCATTGGGACCGAGGCAATAATAAAGTAATTTTTAAAAAAGTGTCCTCCGTTTTCTTTAATAAAACCAAAGCTATCGCTGAAATAGTCGTTAAATGTTCTTCTTTTTAAAAGTTGCATACTTTGAAAATTTATATTGTTAATATTCTTATTTTTTAATTCCTGCGATGTGCAATTTATTACCTGCGAGTTCGTATTTGAATTGTTCTTCGGCTTTGTTCATTTTGCGATAAACTAAAACCGGATAAACAAAATAATACATACTTATAATTCCGAGAGTTATCAGAATTATGGATACCGACAAAAAGTGAGGCATCACATTGCTGTATCGTGTAACATAACCTTCGAGAAATCCAGCAGCGATAGTAAATGGAAAAGTACTCACAAAAATTTTGAGAGATACTCTAACTCCTCGTTTTAAGGATTCGTATCTTGAATATGTTTTCGGGAAAAGTATTGATGCTCCAAGAATCAATCCTGCCATTGCTTCGATAACGATTGCAAAAATCTCCATAGAGCCATGAATCCAAATTCCACGAACACTTTCCCAAAAAACTCCGTAATCGTAAAACATATACTGGAAAGCACCAAGCATTATGCAATTCTGAAATAGTATTACTATGGTACCAAAGCCACCTAAAATTCCGCCAGCATAACTTAAAATACCGACTCTTATATTATTAATAGTAATCGCAATATGCCCCCCCCAGTTGGAACCACTTTTATAAATAGCTACAGCATCACCGTTTTCGATATTTTGTATTGTAGTGTTTACATACTGGTCGCCAAGAATTAAACGAACAAAATCGGCATCATTCATCGCCGAAATTACGCCAATAAACACAAAAATAAAAAAGAATGCAAAGGAATAAATCATATAGCGCCGATATTCATAAACCAATAAAGGCACTTCTGTTTTAAAAAATCGCACCAGACGATTTCCATCTTCCTTTTTTGTTTTGTATATCTTCTGAAAGGTCCTTGCTGCAAGGCTATTTATGTACAGAATTGTTTTACTGCCAGGGTAATAAGTTTGTGCATAAGCCAAATCATTCATTAGTTGAATGTATAGCTTAGACAACTCATCTGGATTAGTTTTGGAATTTCCGAAGATTTTTTTCTCAAAATCAATCCATTTTTGTTTATTTTGCTTTATGAATGCAGCTTCACGCATATTGACACGAAAATAAAATAAAAATGAGTACAATACAAATAAATACTACACAAAATGTTAACATTGATTTTGAGCTTGCCGGATTAGGCGAAAGGTTTCTGGCATCGCTAATTGATTTGTTTGTGATTGGAAGTTATATGTACATATACACATATGTTCTGGCTAAACTTGGAGTAAGCGCCGACAATATGGACTTTTGGTCGTACATGGCAATTCACAGCGCACTAGGATTACCAGCTTACACATATTCGTTGTGGACAGAGATGTTCTTTAACGGTCAAACTCCCGGAAAAATGATTTTAAAAACCAAAGTTGTAAAAGTTGATGGATACACCGCCTCGTTTGCCGATTATTTTATTAGATGGATTTTGAGGCTTGTTGATATATGGCTTGGTTTTGCTTCGATAGGTTCAATTTTTATTATGGCATCAAAACATAACCGTCGTATTGGCGATCTTGCCTCGGGATGTGCCGTAATTAGTATTAAAAATAAACACAAAATCAACGCCTCAATTCTGGATGTTGAAGAAACTAATTACAAAGTTACATACCCATCAGTAATCAACCTGTCGGATAAAGATATGCAGATTATCAAAGATTTGTACGAGACTGCAGTTAAATCGAGAGACTTGGATATGCTTGCAAAACTTAGAGTAAAAGTAGAAACCGTAACAAAAACCTCGTCATCGGGCAAAACCGATTTAGAATATCTTAAGATTATCATTAGAGATTATGTTTTTATTACGAGGGAAATGTAGGTCTGGTGAAAGAGTAAGCGGTAAGCGGTGGTCGGTGTGTCAGTATTTGCAAGGGTTGAGGATACTGCTTTTTTTTGTAGGCGGTTATCAGTAATCTGTGGATTCTGATATAACTTGTCATTTTTTTTCAGGATACTAAATCTGTAAGCAGTAAACTGTGGTCGGTATGACGGTGACTTATAGCAATGTCTTTACTGTTTTATGAGGCATCGTAGAATTGTAATCGTAAAACTATTTACAGCAAAATTACCGATTACCGACGTACCGATTACCGCTTACCGACGTACCGCTTACCGACGTACCGATTACCGACGTACCGCTTACTGCTTACCGAACACCTTAATCCAACTTCAGCACAGCCAAAAACGCCGACTGAGGGACTTCTACTGTACCGATTTGGCGCATACGTTTTTTACCTTCTTTTTGTTTTTCGAGGAGTTTGCGTTTACGGGTAATATCTCCGCCATAACATTTTGCAGTTACGTCTTTACGAACAGCCTTAACTGTTTCGCGGGCAATAATCTTGGAACCGATAGCAGCCTGTATAGCGACATCGAATTGCTGGCGTGGGATAAGTTCCTTTAGTTTTTCGCACATACGGCGGCCAAATCCCTGAGCATTGTTTACGTGAGTTAGTGTTGACAAAGCATCAACCATTTCGCCGTTAAGCAGAATATCCATTCATACAAGTTTCGAAATTTTATAACCTGTCTGGTGATAGTCGAACGAAGCATAACCTTTGGAAATGCTCTTTAATTTATCGTAAAAGTCGAAAACAATTTCGCCAAGTGGCAAATCAAAACTAAGCTCTACTCTATCGGTAGCAAGATAAACCTGATTTAAGAAAGTTCCACGTTTATCAAGACAAAGCTTTATAATTGAACCTACATAATCGGCACGAGTAATCACTGTACCTTTAATAAAAGGTTCTTCTACATAATCAAGATGATTTGGCCCTGGCATTCCAGAAGGATTATGCACCTCTACACATTCGCCTTTGGTAGTATATGCCAGCTACTGAACGTTTGGAACTGTTGTGATA
>JAQVGK010000130.1 GCA_028696755.1 Bacteroidales bacterium
CAGCTGTCCCTGTTTTGACAAGGGGTAGGTTTTTAAAAATCATAAAACAAATACCGTAAGCGTCTGAATATCTGATAGTTACAATTTATATTGAACTAAATTTTATTTTTTGTCGGTTGATACTGTATTTTAATGTAAAATTTGGGTTATTAGTTAAAAAAACACGAGCAACAATTAGGAGAATAAAGCGATAATTGTTCTACGAAGCGACGCGGGTTGGCCACGAAGAACCTTTAGCTCGGCGAAGCCAAACGCCGGGCCAGCTCTGGCCTTGTGAACCTGCGAAGCAGCTCACGAACACCTTTGAAAATAAACTGTGGTGTGAGTAATTTTGAAACAAATAGAAATGTTGCAAAGCGCCGATAGTATCGGAGTTTCAGCTTTGCTTACAGTTCTTTTGTTTCAAAAGAGCGGGGGGAAGGTTCGTTTCTTCTTGATTTCTTTGTAACTTTCTTCATCAAGGAAGAAAGTTTGAATGAAAATTTTATAAAAGAACGATCACAATTATAACGTAAAAGCTTAACGACATTGCCATATATTTTATTAAAACAAGTCGGTTAATAAAGCTTTATATTAACCGACTTTTTTTATTCAATACATACAAATTTTTATTAAATTTGCTTATTGTTAGAAAAACTGAATATCATGAAAATTGTACTCGCATTATTTGCTTTAGCACTGGCAACAACCGCTGTTTTTGCCCAATCAACAACTTATTATACATTTGAGCAGGCTCTTGTTAACGACAATGTCCGCAGTCTCGAAGAAGATTTAACTGGCAATGTTTGGATTGGAACAATTGGCGGTATCACAATGTATGATGGAGTTGATTTTTACTCCTATACAACGACAGATGGACTTGGAGGAAATATTGTTTATGATATTCTTGCGCATAGCGATGGAAGCATTTATGCAGCTACCTCTGGCGGAATTTCAAAATGGAATGGATCAGTTTGGACTAACATGAATATGGGCTCTGGTTTGCCATCAAATACAATTTGGTGTGTTGAGGAAGATAGTAATGGTGATATTTGGGTTGGAACATCTGATGGAGGCGCTGCATTTTACGATGGCGTTGACTGGTTTGTATACAGCACTGGACAAGGACTACCTTCGAGTGGAGTAAAAGATGTTTTAGTAGATCGTAGTGGTAATATCTGGTTTGCAACTGGAAACGGATTATCTGTTTACAATGGGGTGGCCTTCAAAAATTTTAATACGTCAACAGGATTACCTGGTACTATTGTAAATGAAGTCGTCCAATTGGCAAATGGAAATATCGCAGTAGCAACAAGTGGTGGAATTGGTATTTACAATTATTTTAACTGGTCGAACATAACAACTGCACAAGGATTGCCAACGGCAAATGTATTATGTATCAAAGAAGATGTTAGTCAAAATTTGTGGGTTGGCACATCATCGGGACTGTCAAAATATGACGGAAGTGCTTTTACAACAGTCACTATAGCCGACGGACTTAGCAATACAATTCTAAATAAACTTATTATTCTCAATGACGGAAATGGTAATATTGTTGTTGGTTCTCCTTTTAACGGAATAACAATATTCGATCAAAACGATGGATTTGAAATTATCCGCACTAACAAAAACCTTGTTGACGATAATGTAAATGTGATTTTTACCGACAGCGATGATAATACTTGGATTGGAACTGATGGCGGATTAAATAAGGTTAACGACCGCAACTGGAGAACTTTTAAAACAGCTGACGGTTTAAGTAGCAATAACATTACTGCGATACACGAAGATATAAATGGCAATATTTGGGTTGGAACAATTGATGGGGTTAATAAAATTAATGGTTTTACTATTACAGATTACAATTTAGCTGATGGTTTGACCAATTCTTACATTACTAGTATTACTTCAGATGCTGCTGGTGTTGTGTATGTTGCCACTCAAGACAAAGTAAACATTATTGATGCTGGTGTTGTAACTGGAAATATAAGCACGATAGATGGTTTGGCTGATAATAATGTAAAGCAAGTGCATTTCGAAAATGGCAGAATTTGGTATCTTACCGATGCAGCAATTCAGTATTTTGACGGTATAAGTTACGTGGATGCAACTGCTTTGGGTTGTGCCGAAAATCACAGCGCTTCTGGTGCAAAATGCCGAAACTCAGCTCCTGGCCAATATTTTGGAGATGACTACTCATTAAGATTTTATGATATTGCAAACACCACATACAACTGTATTTTACATCCTTTTGCTGGAACATCAATGATAAACTCTATGGCGGAAATTGGTGCTTCGATTTTCTGCACATTCGAAAATGGTGATTTGCAATATTTCAATGGTGGATGGACTAATGTACCTCTTACATTCGATGCAAGTTGTGTCGAGGTTTATATGAATCCATATTATGTGTGGGTGGGCTCAACAGATCAAGGCGTAGCTAAAATTTGCCAATATTGTAGCGGTGCTGTTGACTATACATACAATCAGCCGACATGTTATGAAACAAGCAATGCATCATTAATTATAAATTCTCCAGTCGGAAATTCATATTCTATTAATAATGGTGAGACTTGGCAGCCATCAAATACTTTTACTAATCTAAGTCCAGGTTATGTTCATGTTTTGGTTAAAAGTATTACTACTGCTATAATTGCTGATGAAATAATTTATCTTGCACCTTATTCTGGAACTCCAGAAAGTGCTAATCTTACAATCTCTCAGATTCAATGCAATGGAACTAACTCGGGAGAAATAGTTCTGGATTTAAACGCTCCAGCAACATTTGAGTGGGAAAATGGAAATACCGCGCTACTTTCACGAACTAACCTTTCTGCAAATACATATAGTGTTACTGTTGAAGATGCTTCGGGTTGCGCCATTGTTTTATCAAACCAAATTATTGAACCAGCTGTACTTGATTTAGATTTGGATTTTGAAAATATAACTTGTAATTCTGCTGCAAATGGGTCGATTAGCCTTACAGTAAGTGGTGGAACTTTACCTTATTCTTATAACTGGAGTAATTCACTTACAACTGCGGCTATTACTAATCTTTTACCAAATACTTATTCATATACAGTTACCGATGGAAACGGATGTGCTTTAAATGGATCACAGATTATTTCCGAACCAGATGCGATTACAGTTGATGAAGTGGTCAGTCATAATAGTTGTTTTGGTGAAACAAATGGATCAATTGATATTACTGTTACTGGAGGAACTATTCCTTACGACATTATTTGGATGCCAGCAGATTATGTTAATGGAGAAAATGATATTGTTAATGCCCCAGCAGGATCTTATTCTCTTGTTGTTGAGGATGGCAATGGTTGTACTTATACAAGCTCTTATAGCATCAACGAGCCTGATGGAATCGATATTCTCTCGGAAAATATTGTAAATGTTTATTGCCATGGCGAAAGTACCGGCGAAATTGATATTGAAGCCGAAGGTGGATTCGGAACTTTAAGTTACGAGTGGGTTAAACAAGGCACAGCGGAAACTTTTTCTACCGATCAAGATTTGCTAGATATTACTCATGGTACATACCATCTCACTATAACCGATGAAAACTTATGCGAGATTACTGCAACATACACCGTAAGCGAATCTCCAGAGCTAATTGCTTCTGCTGTTGTTACGCCAATTACTTGTGCCGGAAACGAGGATGGAGAGATAATGGCTTCTGCAATTGGGGGATCTGGCACTTATAGTGCTTATTATTGGTATAATTCGGAAGATGAAATTATTGGCGTTTTACCTCATATTACTGGACTTGGTGCAGGTGATTTTTACGTTGTTGTTAGAGATAGTTATTACTGCTATGATACTGCTTATGCAACACTAACACAAGCCGTTCCGCATGTTTACGAGATCGTATCAACCGACATGACTTGCAACGGTCTAAGCAACGGAACCATTACGGTTACTGTTGATGGCGGGGCAGGAGCAGGTTTCGATTTTTCTTGGGAAGCTTCTATAGCTGGAAATACAAATATTGCTAACAATGTTGGAGCTGGTGTTTGGTCTGTTACAATTACAGATCCTACAGATTGTATCGAGATTCTCGAGGCCGAAGTTGAAGAACCCCAAATGCAAGACATTGGAGCTTTTGACCAATACGGTTATATTTGTTATGGAAACACATTGGTTCTTAACCCTGGCGTTTTTAACTCCTATTCGTGGTCAACTGGAGTAAGTTCTGCAACAATCGAAGTAGAAAACGAAGACACTTATTTTGTTGAAGTTGTCAATGCCTCTGGTTGTCACCTTGGTGATACAATTCAGGTTATTGTTAGTACTGTATTTGATGATGAGGAAATAAATCTTGCATCTGTTGACAATTCTGGAAATGTTAAGCTTATGTGGGAAAAGACTCCTGGAGAAGGAACAGATTACTATAAAATTTATCGTGATGCCGGCGATGGATTTGAATATCTAGCTCAGCTCGATTATAATGATCCTGCAATTTACACAGATACCGATGTTGATACCGATACCGAATATTACAAGTATATGATTAGTTCTGTTGACTCTTGCGGTTCGGAAAGTTCGCAGTCGCCGCTTCATCGTACTTGTTTACTCGATGTGGTTGCTGATAATAATGGGGCTTGTTGGCTTAACTGGGGTGAGTACGAAGGATTTTTCGTTGTTTATTATTTTATTGAAAGGGGCACAAGTCCTGCTAATCTTGAAGTAGTTGATTCTGTTTTGTACAACGATTTTAATTGGGTAGAAATGAATCCAAACGAAGATGGCTCTTACTACAGAATCAAAGTTCGTAGAATCGATGGTTGTTCACCTGGTGATGGAAACTACTACGACGAGGCATTTTCTAACATTGTATTCTGCGATAACTACACTGGAATTGTGAACAATGCAATTATAAATCCATCGGTTTATCCAAATCCATTCGACAATCAAATACATGTGAATTTCTTCATGAATATCCCTGGCGAAATTAGTTACGAGATTGTAAATATGCTTGGACAGTCGATAGGAAATCTGGAGTTAGTAAGTGTTGATACTGGCGAACAAAACCTTACAATTTCTAATAACTTAGAATCGGGCATTTACATTTTAAGACTAAGTGTTGGAAACGAAATTCACAATATCCGCATTATTAAAAAGTAATGAGATATAAATTAAGTCTCTGTTATAAAGGAACAAATTATCATGGTTGGCAGCGTCAGCCCAATGCAATATCTGTGCAGCAGGTGCTGGAAGATAGTATAAATCTCATTTTTCGTGATAAGGTAGATGTTGTTGGTTGCGGTAGAACAGATACTGGAGTTCATGCCCGATTTTATGTTGCTCACTTCGATTCGGAAATTATTTATAATGAAGAATCTTTGAGAAAGCTCAACCGTTATCTACCTTCAGATATTTCTATATTTAGCATAGAGCAAACTGATTCCGACTTCCATGCACGATTTTCGGCAATTGAAAGGAGCTATGAGTATGTTATTACTCTAAAAAAAGATCCTTTTCTAAATGGATTTTCGTGGCAGCTTCATAATAATTTGCGAGTAGATTTGATGCAGACAGCTATATCAAAGCTTTTTAACTATACCGATTTTACAAGCTTTAGTAAATTGCATACAGATGTAAACAATAACAACTGTAAAATTATTGCAGCAGAAGTAGTTAGGGAAGATCATAAAATTCTCATCCGTATAAGTGCCGACAGATTTTTACGAAATATGGTAAGAGCTATAGTTGGAACGTTGGTGGAGGTTGGTCGCGAAAAGATTTCTATTGACGAATTTTGCAGAATTATCGAAGCGAAAAATCGGGGCGAAGCTGGTCAATCCGTTCCTGCCGATGGCCTATTTTTGGTAGATGTAAAGTATTAGAGTTCGGAGTTTTTATGATCGATTTGCTCTACTTTTGCAGGTATATCAACATAAAATGTGGTTCCAATGTTTTTTGTGGATTCAACCCTTATTATACCACCAAGTAAAGTTGTATTTTCTTTGGCAATACATAATCCCAAACCAAGTCCACCGTATTTGGCCGAAATGTCGTCATGCTCCTGCGAAAACCTATGGAAGATTTTCTCCATATTTTCGGGCGAAATTCCAATGCCACTGTCTTTTATATAAAAGCAAACTCTTCCTTTTTCACTGTCGCAAACACCAAATTCTACATAACCTTTCTCAGTAAATTTTAGAGCATTCTCGATAAGATTGCTAAGAATTTTGTGCAATTTGTGTTGATCTGTCTCAACGAATAATTCGCTATTATTAGATTTTAATCTAATATCGATACTATTTCCAGTGTTTAGATTAAAAACCAAATACAAGTCTTGTAAAAAATCATCGACTTTAAATCGTTTAATATCAAGAGTAATTTGCTTTGTTTCCAAAAAAGAAATTTCCAAAATATCATCAATTACCCTCTGCAACTTTTCGCCCGACTGAACAACGATATCTGCAAATTGTTTTCTTTTTTCTTCACTTAAACCATCTTTCTTTAGTAGTCGCGAAAATCCCATAATACCATTTAATGGAGTGCGAACCTCATGCGACATGTTGTGAAGAAACTCTGTTTTAAGACGATTACTATCTTCAGCTTTTATCTTTGCTTCAATAAGTTGTTCTTGATACAGCTTTTGTTTTTCGAGTAAATCGCGATATTTTGCATTTGCCTCCTCGAGAATAGCATTTTGCTTATGTTCAGTTTCGATTTTCTGGATTAATTTACTTTGGATAACATTGTAAGCAAATAAAAATAGAAAAGCAAGAAACGAATATGTGGCGACAGACATTACCCATGAAGTTGTATCAGTTATTAAGTAATAAAAATCATTAGCATAAACCCAATTGCCACTAACATACATTATCGACGAAAAAACCGAAACCAAAATGCATAAAATAATATTGATTGTTGCTTCTCTTTTTTCTAAAAATGCAGCAGCAAAGGTTGAAGCGCACAACAATAGCATATACGAAGCTCCTGCGTAACCAGCAATCCAGAAATTATACAATGACATCAAAGCCACAGTATAAATTACTGTATAGGCTTTATATTTATACTTTATTTTTCTAAAAAAAATCAAATTGAAGATTATAGGAATAAATAAGAACAAGTTTATAAATCCAATAATATTTAGCTCTAGTCCATACGAAAAGTACAAATTGTAAAGTATAACAGGCACTCCAAATATCGAACTTATAAGCATAACCCTATATAGCATCAAGTCTTTAACTTCTTGAATGCTATTGGTTTTAATGATATCTGATTCTTTAAGGATTTTCACTATTTTTTAATTAAGACAAGATATTCCCATGAATTAAGACTTAAATTCTTTAAGCTTTGAGCATTGTATGTTTTTCCATCAAAATAGTTTTGGTATTCTGCATTTTTGTCTTTCAGTTTAATCTCTGCACTGGCAGTTTTACCCGAGAAATTAAATACAGCAACAATTTCGTTATCATCTTTTTTTCGTGTAAAAGCAAATACTGGAGATTTTTTTGAAGAATGAATAATTTTAAAATCACCACCATATTCGCCATTCCACAAAACAGGATTGTCTTTTTTTAGCTTGTTCATTTTTGTGTAGAAATCCTGATATTTATAGTCACCCCAAATTACTGTATCCTTGTCAAAAAACTTTAGTCGTTTATCAAATGCTGCTTCCTGACCAGAGTATAGCAGTGGCATGCCCGGCAAAGTGTAGCATAATACCGAAAAGCAAAGATGTCCATCACCATACCGTTCGAACTCGGTTCCATTCCATGAGTTTTCGTCGTGATTAGTTGTAAATCTCATCTTCACACTTCCTGCAGGAAAGTTTTTTGCTTCCCAATTAAGAATAGTGTCTAGTTCGGTTACGGGTTTTTCTCCCTTAGCTATTTGATTCATCCCATGCAAAAGCCACCACGAGTACGACATATCAAATGCAGCTTTATGATGTTCTGGCTTTTCGGCTTCGGCAAGCATAAATACTGGTTTAACCTTGTCAAGCTCCATACGTGCCGAATCCCAAAAATCAGTCGGAACCATTTCGGCAACATCACATCTAAATCCATCAATGTCAGTTTCTGTAATCCAGTATTTCATGTCTTCGACCATGGCATTGCGCATTGCTTTACTGTCATAATTAAGATCCATAACGTCAGACCAATCGGCAACTGGTGGGATGTAGTTTCCTAAAGAATCTTTAGTGTAAAAATCTGGATGTGCTTCTACCCAAATATGATCCCAAGATGTGTGATTTGCCACCCAATCAAGAATTACATACATTCCATTTTCGTGCGCTACTTTTATCATTTCCTTAAAATCGGCAAGAGTTCCAAATTCATGATTAACTTTTCGGTAATCCTGTATTGAATAATACGAACCTTTAACACCTTTACGATTTTTAATTCC
>JAQVGK010000131.1 GCA_028696755.1 Bacteroidales bacterium
AAAAACGAACATGGGATACGCAAGTTTTAATTTAGTTCTAAAGATTTTGGGATTTCAGAAACAAGCACTAAGCACTAATGCCCAAACCCTAAACAAATTACAAATTACAAATCAATGTCGTTTAGTTAAGGCTTTCAATAATAGATTTATTGTTAAAAACCATCCATCAATAAAATGTTAATGTCCGCTGGACAAAGGAGTAATTTTAGTGGTTTATTTAGTTTTAATGACGTTGAAGCCCTAACGGGCTAGTTATTCCTTTGACAAAAATCGTTTTTGTCCAGAGGCTGTGTGCTGAGCCCGCCGAAGTAACATAAACGTCAGTAAAAAGCTAAATCAAAAGTTCCTTTTTGTCCAGAGGACATATACAAAAAATGCTTAACTAAACGACATTGAATCACAAATCACAAACTTTGCAGTAATCATTGTGATTTGTAATTTGTGATTTGTAATTTGTATTTTTTGTGCTTGCTTGAAATTTTAAATTTCAAGCCTTTATTTTTGATCCAAATACCCTTCTCTCAACAGTTTATACTCTCCAGTCTCGGTATTTAGGTCGTAAATTGAGAAATTATGACGAATGTCGAAATTCTCGTAACGAACGGCAAAGTTAAGCGATGCAGAACCGGTTTCGGCAGAACGAATTCGATGAAAAACTCCGCGTGGCCAAATAAGCATCACAGGACCATCGAAAATTACTTTTCCGTCCTTCTCAACAGAATTTGCGCTTACGACAAAACTTTCAACCTTTCCATAATCGGGATGGTAAATATCAACATATCTGGTTCCCGAAAGCACCATTAGATAATCATCCTGATCGGTGTGCATATACCAAGGACGTTCAACATCTCCAACCGGACCAGGCGACACAGCATTGTAGTGGTGAATAACTCGGTCAACTCCGTCGATATGCGGAATTAAATCCATTGGTAAAATATCGAACGAAACACCCGGAGTTTTACGAAATTCGTGAAGTTTAATAATCTTATAAAATCCCGGAACGTCGGTGTGAATGAAATTTTCTGCTGAGTTTATCATAATAGCTTGATTTTAATTTTACATTAACAAAAATAAGGAAATAAAGTTTTAATGGGAATGAAATGTTATTTATTTATTGTAACCTCAACTCACGCGTAGCGTTAGTAAACCCTAAAATACGTTATAACTGACTAAAAAATCAGTTATGATTAAAATTCTTTGCAACAAACTAAGGGTATAATTTTATGTTTTTTGTAATAGAATAAGGGATAACTTTAGTGCAAAATAATAATTGGCAATAAAATACCATTTACTTTTTTCTCATATTTGTTCCCGTTAAAGTAACTGTAGGTATAGTATGATAAGAATTCGTTTTACTAAAGCGCATCAAAAAATCTAAGTTTTCTTTATAGAACTTTATTTCATCTGTTTTATAGAGGTCTAATTTGTCGCTATAATTATCTACCCAAAACTGCACTAATTCGGGCGATACTTCATCTGAAAAAATAAGCTTGCGAACATGATCATAGCTTTTTCCTTTATCAAAAAATCTATTGTTCTTATCGGGGAAAGCACTATTAACATCATATACAATTTCTAATCCACTAATTGGGTTAAAAAACATCAAGACATCCTCACCATCAATTTCATCTGACAAATCTTGTTTTTCAACAAAGAAACCATCTTTTCTAGCCCTCTTTTTTGCCTGATCTATGTCTTTTTGCTTTAAATTTAAGCTACTATTGTAAAACTCCATAAAGCGATTAACAAAAGTATTAGCATCTTTCGCATTGATAAATGCTAATTGTTTATCATTATTAAATTGCTTAAATACTTTTAACTGGTCCAAGATAATACCTTTTACATCATGCTCTTGGAAATCAATAAAGTTAACCGCACTCCTGCTCTGAATCGAATTCTTTTCATCAAGAACTAAATCAGGATTGTAATCGATTTGAAAGTATACTCCCGAAAACCACCACTCGTTTTGCCATTGTACTATACCCATATGCATTATCGTATCAATTTTACTTAACAGTTGAGGTCGGTCTATCGACTTCTTTGTCAAACTAAATTTTTTCCCTGATGCAATATGTTCGATAAACAAATTTTTCTCATCCTGCCCTTTGTACAAGAAATAACCAACTAATTTCTTAGAAATCTTTTTATATGAATCGTAGAGCCTGTGATCACTTCCTAAAATTTCGGCAACCCATTCATTACCTTTTAATCCTATCAATTTAGTATATGTTGTATGAAGTTTTTGATCTCTATTAAAATTTAGGTAATTAACTATTTGCTGCGAATCGTCATTATGCTTCTCAATTATTTCCTTCTCACTATCAACTAAATCAAAATAAGAATCAATAGAAAATAAATAAGTTTTAAATAAGACTGTATCAATCAGTTTTCTGGCAATATAATAATCATTCTCAGATTCATTAATAACATAATGTGATTTCAAAAAATTGTTTTCTGGTGCATATTCCCATTCATCCTCAAACACATCCATAACATTTTCGGCGATTGCACTTATCATGTGATTGTGTGGGAATACAAATCCACCTGTTTGGGTAGTGTTTATATAATACCAAATTAAAAAGCAAACATCTGCTAAATTTATTTCTTTCTCAAAATACTCATTAGTGCTGTAAAATGGCAAATGTTTACCGTACATTCTTTTATGAACATTTATAAAAGTACTCCAAATATTAGTTTCGGAAACTAAATCCTCGAAATATGAGGTTAAAAAGCATGACAGCATGTCAATCTTAAACTCATCCGACCAATAACTACCAATCTTGCTATGTTCACATTTACCAATGCTTTTCTTTACTCTATTACATAGCTTTAAATAATAGTCATCAGTAATTGTTTGCTGATCATAAGGCTTAAAGAAAAGCCACTGTTTTATGTATATGCGTTCTTTATACAAGTTCATTTCTAAATTGTTTTAAATAAATTTTACTAAAATAAATTGCTAAAATAATAAACAAACTTTTAATTACTCCTATTTTAACAAAATTCATCAAATCGCAAGATTATCAGTACCAAAATCATGAAACAATTTTCCCCAGAGTTCTAAAGATTATTTTAATATCCGTTGCCAATCCAGCTTCGTTAATATATTTTAGATTAAGCTTAAGTTTTGCTGGCATTACCTCTTGGATGTATGTTTGCTCAGGATTTTCGGATTTCGCAAGAAGTTCGTTTTCGTTGCTGTATTCGATTGATGCATAATCGGTAATTCCAGGTCGCACATCAAGGACACGCATTTGCTCATCATTATACATATCAACATATTTACGGACTTCGGGGCGTGGTCCTACAATACTCATATCTCCAATTAAAACATTTAGCAACTGTGGAAATTCGTCAATTTTGTACTTGCGCAGAAAAACTCCAATTTTAGTTATTCGATTATCTTTTGCTCCAACTGTTAGTAATCCAGCTTTATCAGAATCGGGGCGCATAGTGCGGAACTTAAAAATCCGAAAATCCTTGTTACCCTTTCCTACCCTAACCTGACGATAAAATACGCCACCTTTGGAATCGAGAACAATTAAAATCGCAATAAAAAAAAGAAATGGAAAAAGGAACATTAACCCAAAATAAGAAGCAAGTATGTCGAACAGTCTTTTCATAAAATTTAGTAATTATCCAACAATTTTTGAAACGGCAGATTTAACCGCATTAACAACTTTTGCAGCATCAGCATCGCTAAGGTCGTAATATACTGGCAAACTAATTTCGCACATATAATTCTGATAAGCTTGAGGATAATCATCCATTTTATATTTCAGCTCCTTGTAAAACGAAAGTAATGGCAGAGGTTGAAAATGAACATTAACAGATACGCCTGCATCAAAAATTTCCTGAATGATTGCATCGCGCTGAGATTCATTTATATTTGCTACTCTCAACAAATAAACATGATACGACGATTTATAATTATCATCCTCATAAAAAGGACAAATAAAACGCTTATCATTCTCAAACTGCGAAGTGTAGTAGTCGAAAATCTTTTTTCGGTGTACAAGTGTATCAGAATCGTAACGTTCAAGTTCTACCATTCCAATCGATGCCTGAATATCGGTCATATTAACCTTAAATCCAGCTGTGATAACGTCGTAACGCCAGTTTCCTTTTGTCTTTGCTAGTGCATCTTTATTTTGACCGTGCAGACCGAGAACACAAAGAAATTTATAGAGTTCTTCATTATCAAATGGTTCGGGCAGATTAAGTACTACAGCACCACCTTCGGCGGTTGTAAGATTTTTAACTGCATGGAAAGAAAAAACAGTTAAATCAGTTAATGAACCAGCTTTTTTGCCTTTGTATGTAGCACCCATCGAATGAGCAGCATCCGATAGAACCAGAATTCTGCCCAAAGTTTTCTGAATATCATTTTTTGCAGTGAACATAGCTTTCACAGCGGGAGCATTCACAAACTCGTTAATATAATCGTAATCGCAAGGCAATCCACCAATATCTACAGGCATTATTACTTTAGTGCGTTTATTTACCAATTTTTTAAGCTGGCGTAAATCGATGTTAAAAGTCTTTTCGTCAACATCGGCCATTACTGGAATGGCGCCACAATGAATTACGACATTTGCAGTTGCGCAATATGTATATGCAGGAACAATGACTTCATCACCTGGACCAACACCAAACCATCGAAGCATAAGCTCTAATCCTGCAGTTGCAGAATTCAAACAAAGTGTAGCCTTTCCACCAGAATAAGCTGTAATCTGCTTTTCAAAAAGCTTAGTTTTTGGGCCAGTAGTAATCCAACCAGATTTAAGTGTATCAACCACTTCGGCAATTATCTTATCATCAATACGCGGAGGCGAAAATGGAATCATTTTTAGTAAATTTTAAGTTGCAAAATTAAGTATTGTGGGTGTATTTTCCTAAAAAAAAAATAAATGTTGGTTTTTTGGCATTTTAATAAAAAATTCTCTATTCCACTTGTCCGTTAGGCGATGCGCTGAGTGAGTCGAAGCGACATTAACATCAATAGAGAATTTTTATAATATTTTTTTAATTCCGCTTTCGCAAATACATTTACCCAAAGAACAGATACGCAACAAAAATAGCTGCAATCACACCTGCAAGATCGGCAATCAATCCTGCTGTAACGGCATATCTGGTATTCTTTATTCCAACCGAACCAAAATACACTGCAATAATATAAAATGTAGTGTCGGTTGCGCCTTGAAATGTAGCGGCGAGGCGACCGGCAAAAGAATCGACACCGCTGGATGTCATCGTATCAACCATTAAACCACGAGCTCCACTTCCACTAAGCGGTTTCATTAAAGCCACAGGAAACGCATCAATCCATTCTGTAGTGCCACCAATCGAAGCGAACAACCATTTTAATCCATCCATCAAATAATCCATAGCTCCCGATGCTCTAAAAACACCAACTGCAACAAGAATAGCTATTAAAAATGGAATAATCTTAATTGCAACTCCAAATCCTTCTTTTGCACCTTCGATAAATGAATCGTAAACGTTGATTTTTTTTCGTAATCCTAGCAAAATAAAGGTTATTACAATTGTAAACAGAATTATATTTGCGACAAGAGGAGAAACAACATTAAGTTCGGAGGCAGAAAGTAGAGTAAAACCATAAATCATTCCGCTCATTAGTAAAGTCATTCCGCCTAGATAAAGCAGCACTTCTTTGCAAAATAGATTGATTTTTTGAAAAATAGATACGGTAATTATTCCGACAAGTGTACTTACAAATGTTGCAATCAAAATAGGAAGAAAAATATCGGAAGGATCGGCAGCTCCAAGCTGAGCACGATAAACCATGATGCTGATCGGAATAATTGTAAGCCCTGAGGTATTGAGTACCAAGAACATAATCATTGGATTAGAGGCCCGGTCTTTTTGTGAATTAAGTTCCTGTAATTCGTTCATCGCTTTTAGACCAAGAGGTGTTGCAGCATTATCTAATCCTAGCATATTTGCAGCAATATTCATTACCATAGAACCATGAACCGGATGATTTTTAGGAATTTCGGGAAATAACTTTGTAAATAATGGGGAAATTGCCCTTGATAAGTAATTTATTGCACCGCCTTTCTCCCCGATTTTCATAATGCCAAGCCACAAAGTCATAATACCTGTAAGGCCAAGCGAAAGCTCGAATCCAAGTTTGGCATTATCGAAAGTTCCGTTCATGATTTCGGGGAATACTGTCATGTCGCCCATAAAAATCAGTTTTACCAAGGCCACGATAAATCCGATAATAAAAAATGCTATCCAAATATAATTTAGTACCAAAGCTTTAATTTTTGAGTAAAACTAATGCGTTTGACACAGCGAAAAACACGAGTTTGAAATTTTGTATTAACAGAGTTTTTAACAGGTAAAATTTAGTTTCACCATTTTTCAAAAATAGATTGGCTATTACGGTGTTGATTTGTAAAATTTGACCTTTAACAACAAATTAAAAATCTCCTAATATTTCCAAATTTTTGATAAATTTGGAAATATTGTGAAATAAAACTTTCTGACGGATGTGCTAAAAAAGCTCATCTTCAATCACTCGACGTCTTCTCGAACAAAATCAATAAGCATTGCCAGAGCAGAATTTGCAGCTCGCTTTATGTTAATGTCGCGGTCGTTAAAGAATTGAAATTTCTTCGACACAACTGAATTTGGAGAGGCAACTGCAATCCATACTGTCCCCACAGGTTTTTCTGGTGTTCCACCATCGGGACCAGCTACACCACTAACCGAAACTGCATAATCTGTTTTTAAAATAGTAATCGCCCCTTTTGCCATTTGCTCGACTACTTGTTGCGAAACTGCACCATATTTTTCGAGATCGAATTTACTAACTCCAAGTAAATTCATTTTTACCGAATTATCGTATGATACAATCGAACCCCAAAAATATGCAGAGCTACCTGGCACAGAAGTTATCATCGAAGCTATTGTTCCACCAGTACAACTCTCGGCTGTACACATTGTTTTACCATAAATTTTTAATAGGTCTCCCAATAAAACCTCTGGCTTCTTATCTTCTTCTCCTATAACATTTTTAGGAATCAGCAATTTTAATTGAGCGACTAATTCATCTATAAGTGTCTGATATTCAGGCAGATAATTATAAATACTTAATCGCAACCGAATAAATCCTGGAGATGGAAGATATGCAAGCTTAACATATTCAGGCAATGAGTTTTCCCAATCGGCAATTTTCTCAGCAAGTACCGACTCGGGCAAACCACTGGTTACAATTGTTTTGTGAAAAATCTGATTTGTATCAAACTTATCCTTAATAAATGGCAAAACATAATTCTCGGTAATCCATTTCATTTCGAACGGAACACCTGGCATAGAAATAAGAAATGAGCCGTTTTTCTCAAATAGCATTGCAGGTGCAGTTCCTCTTCTATTGTTCAAAACAACTGCTTTATCTGGAACAAGTGCCTGATTTAAGTTATTCTGATTTAATGGAACGCCTCGTTTACCTAAAAGCTCATTGATATTTGCCAGAACCTCATCACTTTGAACAAGTTTACAATTAAAATAATCGCACAAAACATTTTTTGTAATATCATCATTTGTGGGCCCAAGTCCGCCTGTTACTAAAACAAGCCTATATTTTTCCATCAACATTTCTACAGACTGCTCTATATCCTTGCGATTATCACCTACCGACAAAATCTTACTAATCCTAACTCCCACCTCGTTTAGTTTATTTCCAAGCCATGCCGAATTAGTGTCAACTATTTGACCAATCAAAATTTCGTCGCCTATTGTAAGAATTGCTGCTTCCATTTGTAAATATTTTGTGCAAAAGTATAAATTAAGTTTGCCAATATTTCATAATAAACAATTTTTAACACCGAAATCGCTTTTAAATTAAGTTTTTACTGATATTGCTGACGTCCAATGTACATATGGCTAAAGACTTATCAAAGGTAATTTTTCAACAATTCCTAAGCGAGCCGAAGTCAATTATTGGCTATTAAAATCAACTGCGTAGATTTTTTAGCAGTTCGTGAAAATTGGCTTTAGTTCGGCCTCACCAAAATAAATCGCCAAGCTTTGGATTGAATTATAATTTCTGATTATCTGTTTTTTTTAACGCGAATTAACGAATTTTGCTAACGCCTTCCATTATTATTGGCGTCAGCAAAATTCGCGAATTCGCGTTCAGATTTAAAAAGGCGTTAGCAAAACGCTTAAATAACGACATATGTTAGAACAATTGAATTTTATGCATTTGTAAAGCAATTTTTAACAGCATAATTAAGTTATTAAAATATTGACCAAAACTCCTGATTATGAAAAAGCTAATTTCGATTTTG
>JAQVGK010000132.1 GCA_028696755.1 Bacteroidales bacterium
TTCCTCCGCCACTTCGAAATCGGCACTATAAATTGTCAAGGTTTCGGCAATCACAATATCATCTGTATATGCTGGCGATTGCGCCTGATTATTATTTCTTTCGTTTCGTGTAATTTCTTTGTCCGAAATTTTGTCTCTATCTTTTTGACTAACTTTATTTGCCTGTCCCTCTTCAAGTTTTTTGTCTGGCACATCAAAGATGTTAAAAAATCCACCGGTACTCCTGGCATCCCTAGTTATTGTCTCATCTTCAGCTGCGGAACCATATAAATCGGGTTTTCTATTGTCGGCACTTTGGCTAACAGCTGGAACAGTTCCTGAATTTGAGCCAGAACCTGGCGCTCCGAATTCTTTTTCCCCAGATACTGTAGTAAAGCTGTCAGAATGCAAGCCGTCTACAGTGTTTTCTGTTTGGTCTGTAATAATTTTTTCGCTATTTTGTTCAACATCAAGCTCTGCTAGAACTTTATAGTCAGAATCAAAATCATGAACTGGAGAGCTAAAGAAAAATGGCTCAGGTTGATATTCTTCTAACACAACTTTTTCTTCTAAACCAGCAAGCTCTTGCTCATCTGGTTTTTCAACAGGTTTAATTTGGTTCTCGAAAGAATTGTCTTTGTCGGCGGTCACAATTCCAATATTCTGATTTTTTTCGGCAAGTTGATTAGCAATAAAATATGTCCCCGAGATTATTAGTAATAGTGCAACAGCAGCAATAGCTCTGAATTTAGTGTTAAGAATTATTCTCTTTTTCGTACTTCCTGTAACGATTTTATCGATTTCTTCGTCGATCAATTTTTTCTCAGTAAAAACATCATCAGCCGAATCCATCATCAATAATCCGTCGACAACATCCGAACACATTTCGCAATGCTCCAAGTGTTTGTCAATAACCGAATTCTCCTCACTACTGAGTTCATTGTTGACGTATTTCACCAAAATCTCTTCTGTAAAACAGTCACCGAATTCTGATATGTTAATCTTTTTACTCATCTTTTTTGCTCATAAGAATTTTTAAATTCCTTTTACCGTTTTGCAGATAAGTCTTTACTTCTTTCATTGTATAGCCAGTAATTTGAGCTGTTTCAACGTATGACTTGTCTTGCAAATAAAATAATTCAATACAGTTTCTTTGTTCCGGTTTTAATTGATTAATACATTTTTCCAGTTCTGCTATGTTTTCTTCTTTTAACTGGTAGTCTGGATACAAAACTTTATCCTGTTCCATAAAATCATTTTGATATTTTTTATAATTATCAATAAATTGTGATTCATACTTCTTTGCGCGGAAAGTTAATAAGCAATGATTGCGAGCAACAGTATGCAACCACGACTTAAAATTCTGAGTTTCGTGAACTAACAGTTTTGATATTAGTTCCTCAAAAATTTCAAGAACAGCTTCGCGCGATCTTTCGGAATCGTTAAAGTATTTATAGCAAATAGAATATGTAAATCCGGTGTATCTTTTGTAAAGTTCTCCTACGCACTCCTTATCCTGATGCAACTTATAATGGCTAATAAGCTCATTATCAGTCATTATCGAAAAATTATTGCGTTTGAAAAACATCAGGTTACTTTTGGATTAATCAACTGCCAAAATTAAATAAAATTGTTGAAACGCTGCAAAAAATGATTTTAAGCTTTATCTTTAGTTTAAAATTTTTACTTTTAGCATTTATTTAAATTTACATTTATGACAAAGAATTGTTTATTCCTCATGTTTTTTGGAGTACTGTCTTCGTTTGTATTCTCACAAGCTCCTCAAATTATTCCTGCAAATCATGCTGGATTAAGTGGCCTTTGGGAGTTTGGAAATTCTGGAGATCTAACAGTAGCAACTTTGGGTACAGCTCTTGTTTTAACAGGATCACAAGCTGCTGTGGCTGGTTCAAATGTTAGCGATAATGCAATCAGAATTGGCACAGGAAGTTATCTTACTTGTTATCATAATATTGCTGGTAATGGCGGAGGTACTGAAGTAAACGAATATAGCATGGTTTTCGATTTTAAAGTGAGTAATATTTCGCAATGGCATTGCTTTTATCAGGCAAACGCTGGTAATTAGAACGATGGCGAATTATTTATCAATACCTCTGGTCAGCTTGGTCGATCAACTGCTGGTCCCGGCTATTCATCTTATGTCGTTGTTCCAAACGAATGGTATAGGATGGTTGTTTCGGTTGGTCTTGGAAACTATTACTGGGTTTATCTTGATGGTGCTTTAATTCTGGCGGGTGGTTCTTTATCAGTTGATGGAGATTACAGCCTTTATCCATCATCGGGATCATATCTGGTTCATTTTTTTGCCGATAACGATGGTGAAGATAATGAAATCGACATAGCTGTTGCAGCAATTTTTGATCATCCTTTAAATCAAACCGAAGAAAATTCTCTGGGTGGTTACAGGCATAATATCGATCCTATTCCGGTTGGTATTCTTCCATATCTTCAAACACCAACACCAACCAGTATGTATGTTTCGTGGCACTCAACCCAAACGTCTTCAACAATTGTTGATTATGGCACATCTTCTTCGTTAGGACTTACGCAGACTGGCGCTGTTGATGATATTTCTGGGAAAAAATGGCACACAGTTAAACTTACAGGATTAAGTCCTGATACAGAGTATTTCTACAGGTGCACTAGCGGTTCAGAAGTTTCGGAGATTTATAGTTTTAAAACTCCACCTCAAACTCCACAACAAGGGCAGCATCTTAGATATATTATTGTTGGAGATAGTAGAACAGATGTTGCAAGAACAACTCAGATAAGTTATGCTGCAAAGAATAACGCAATTGAAATGTTTGGATCACCAATTACGGATTATATTAATTTGGTAGTGCATGTTGGAGATATAGTTACAAATGGGGGCACAATTAGTCTGTACGAGAGCGAATATTTTAGACCTTATTCTGGATTGTCTGCAAATATCCCTTTTATGGTAATAATAGGTAATCATGAAAATGAATCACAGAATTTTTATGATTATATGAAGTATGAGGACATAAGTGATTATTCATTTCCATTAAGTGAAAAGTTTTATAATTTCTATTACCACAACAATCAATTCAATTTTATTAATGGTAATGGAACTTACTCAAACAGTATTCAAACTTCGTGGCTCGAAAGTAAACTTACTCAATCTGATGCTAATCCAGATGTTGATATGGTTTTTTGTTTTACTCACCAACCTGGACATAGCGAATTGTGGCCTGATGGAAATACTCCTTACATTCAGGACGACGTAATTCCAGTTTTACAACAGTACGATAAAGTACAACTTTTGGGCTATGGTCATTCTCATAATTATGAAAGAGGAACAATTGAATCAAAAGCGACGATTACAAATGGCGATTTTTACGTGATGCTAACCGGTGGTGCGGGCTCGGCACTCGATCGCTGGGGAATGTATCCAAACCAGCAGGATTATGACGAAATTATGATTGCTATGGATCATTATCTGTATAATATCGTTGATATTGATATTGATAACAGAAGTTTTGAATTATGGACATATTCGCTTGGAAACACCGACAAACCACTCGATGATGTTTTGATTGACTACTATTACAGGAAGCTTGATCAGCCGAACCCTGAGAAACCAACAGCCATGTCACCAATCTCCGAAAGTGGATTACAACCATTACTAGTCGCATCACAATTTGATGGTGTTGACAGTTGTATGAGTGCAAAATTTCAGATAACAACTACACCTGGGGATTATTCTGCTCCGGTTTTTGAAAAAAGACAAGATTGGGTTAATATTTATGGCGATAGTGGAGCTCCAGATTATGAACCGATTGATTTAAATGAAGGTATTGATCTTAGACGCTTGCAGCTTATAACAAATCTTAACGATGCACAACAGTATGCATGGAGGGTAGCTTATCGAGATCATAATCAAAAATGGAGCGACTGGTCGGATGAACAAATTTTTACCACAAACAGTAGCTTAACACCATACACCGAGTTTTCGGCCGACATAACCACTGGACCAGCACCTTTGGCAATCTCGTTTACAGATCTTTCTTATCCAAGTGTTAGCGGCTGGACTTGGGATTTCGATAATAATGGGTCTGTGGATAGCGATGTACAGGATCCAAATTTTATTTTTACTGAGCCAGGGTTTTATACTGTAAAACTCACAACAGCAAATGGAGTGGAGATTAAAGACTTATATATCAATGTTGAGGAAAATACAGTTGAGGTAATTGAAAACAAATCAAACGACATTTTAAGAATAAACCCAAATCCATGTAGCACTTACACTAACATTGAGTATTATCTTAAAGAATCTGGAAAAGTAAAGATAACTGTTTTAGACTCACAAGGAAAAGCTGTAAGCGTTCTGGTTGATGAAGTGGAAAACTTTGGAAAACACAGTGTAAGTTGGGAGCCAAAATCCAATGATGGAAGCAGATTTTCGGCAGGGAATTATTTCATCCGTTTTGAACATAATGGCTTAACCGAAACAAAAAAAGTAGTTGTTACCGAAAAATAAAGTTAGATGAATTACTTAGTGAAAATATTATTTGTGTTCGGCCTTTTAATAAATATGCCGCCCATTGCTTTTGCTTTTGATTCCGATTCGACAAAAACAGAATATCTCTATTATAAAAATGGGAATAAAATGTCGGAAGCAAGCTTAAAGAACGGTATGTTAAATGGTAAATATGCTGCATTTTACGAAAGTGGAGCTGTTAAAGAAAAGGGAAAATACCTAAACAATTTACAAAGCGGGAAGTGCCTTGAGTTCGTAGTGCTCTAAAGAGCCTAGAGTACTTGCTTACTGCGACGCTGTCAAATCTAACGACACTGACAGGTATTGCCGCAGCCCAAAGCGGTGCAGTGAGCGCAGTCGAACTGTACTTTAGGCACTCTAGACACTCTAGGCATTTTAGACACTTAATAATATTTCTTTTTCCTTTCAAATTTCCTCAGTCTAAACCATTTTATTATATTTGCATCTTAAATTATTAAGCTATGGCAAAAATTCTGATTATTGATGACGAACGTTCGATTCGTAACACATTAAAAGATATACTAACATTTGAAAGTCACAATGTTGATCTTGCCGAAGATGGTAAGATGGGGTTGCAGTTAGCTGCCGAGAACACATACGACATAATTTTTTGCGATATTAAAATGCCTCAGATGGACGGAATAGAAGTTCTCGAAAATTTGCATGAGTCAGCTCCAGAAGTTCCGGTTGTAATGATTTCTGGTCATGGAAACATCGAAACTGCTGTTGAGGCGATAAAAAAAGGAGCTTTTGATTTTATTAGTAAGCCACTCGACCTTAACAGAATAATGATTACTTTGCGTAATGCTCTTGATAAATCGAATTTGATAATGGAGACCAAAACTTTGAAGAAAAAGGTCAACATGCAATATCAAATGATAGGAGAGTCGGCTGCTATTAAGAAGGTAAAAGATATGATTGAGCGCGTAGCTCCTTCCGACGCTCGTGTTTTAATTACTGGCGAGAATGGAACTGGAAAAGAGGTTGTTGCTAGATGGTTGCACGAGAAAAGTAATCGTGCACAAGCTCCGTTTATCGAGGTAAACTGTGCTGCTATTCCTTCGGAGCTTATCGAGAGTGAACTTTTTGGACACGAGAAAGGTGCATTCACTTCTGCCATAAAGCAGCGCAAAGGTAAGTTTGAGCAAGCCGATGGTGGAACAATTTTCCTCGACGAAATTGGCGACATGAGTTTATCGGCTCAGGCAAAAGTTCTTCGTGCTTTACAAGAAAATAAAATTACACGTGTGGGTTCAGATAAAGACATAGATGTTAATGTGCGTGTAATTGCAGCTACAAATAAAAATCTTTCTTCCGAAATAGAGAAAACAAACTTTCGCGAAGACTTATACCATCGCTTAAGTGTAATTTTAATTCATGTACCATCACTTAACAGTCGCAAAGAAGTTATTCCGCTTCTTGCCGACCATTTTATCGAGATGGCATGCAATGAGCAAGGTGTTCCGCTAAAAAAAATCAGTCCTCAGGCTCTCGACGAACTTGCAAAAATAAATTGGACAAGTAATATTCGCGAGTTTCGCAATGTAATGGAGCGATTGGTAATACTTTGTGGACCTGTTATTAGTGGTGATGATGTTATTGCTTATGCAAGGCCTTTGTAGGTTAATTCGAATTTGGTAAAAAAAAAAAACAAAGAAAGTAATAATTTGTTATTTTTGCCGTTTTTTTAGCGGCAATAGAGATATAAATGTAAAGAATGAAAATTCACAAAAAGGTAATAAAGCAAGTATTAGTTTATACTTTACTAGTTGGAATTGCAATTGGGCTCGTTTTAATTAGCCAAAGCAGGCTTAAAGATTCTGAAACAGGAGAGACTTATTCTTTTACATGCGATTTTGAGACCCAGGATAGTTCAGGATCAATATCGACTATGCCAGATTTTTCAATCCCTACGGTTAAGACATCACAACAATACTACCTTTCCGGAAGCAAATCACTAGCTATTCCCAACTATATGGAATTTTATGAGCTTATTGTTTTACCAGATGTTGTTGGTCCAAGCAATATTAGTTTTGAGATTTACCGGAAAAAAGGAAGCACGGCTTACATAGCTCTTCAAGGGAAACAGGATAAAATGTTTTATTATCAGTCCTCTGTTGTTGTCGAGACCGTTAATGAAGAATGGGAATTGTTAAAGATAAGGGCAATAGCAAGCATGGATTTCAAGGATTCTATATTATTATACATTCATAATCCTGATAAACAAACTTGCTATTTTGATGATTTAAAGGTAAACGTTGATTATGGAAAATATTATCCAAAATACAACGAAGAGCCTTTAATTGTTTTTATTGAACCAAACGAGATGCTAAAGCTTGAGCAAAACCGCCAAGAAGCTTTAAATGAGGGAGTCTTAACTACCAATGATGATAGTTGGGTTAGAGCACTTGTATATGGTGAAGGAAAAATGATGCATGCCGAAGTTAGATTAAAAGGTGACTGGCTCGATCATTTAATTGGAGACAAAATATCACTCAGAATTAAACTAAAGTACGATTCATGGAAGGGGATGAGAGTGTTTTCAATTCAAACGCCTTATTCAAGAGGTTTTACAAATGAATGGATAATGCATCAGGCTTGTCACCATGAAGATATCCTGACAACACGCTTTGGTTTTGTTCCTGTTTATATAAATGGTAAATCAGTCGGCATTTACGCATACGAAGAGCATTTCCAAAAGGAATTAATCGAAGCTTCTAAAAGACGTGAAGGTCCAATCATTAAATTTTCGGAAGAGGATTTTTGGTTTTTTATGAGAATCGGATTCCAAAAAGGGTTCCCTTATGAGCAGTCTGTAATAGAACCATTCTCAGAAGCAAAAATAGCCGAAGACACTGTGCAATTTAGGTATTTTGTTAATGCTCAGAATCTTCTCCAGATGTTTAGAAATTTGGATGCAAAAGCATCAGACATATTCGATGTAAAGAAAATGGCAAAATTTATTGCATTTCTTAATTCAAAAAATTCTGTTCATGCTCTTATTTGGCACAATATGAGGTTTTATTATAATCCTGTTCTATGCCGACTTGAGCCTGTTGTTTTTGATATGTATCCTGGGCCAAACGAATACGAGAATAATCTTCCAATCTGGACATTTATGTCGGGTTTTAGTTTAGACACTCGTGCTAATTCTTTCTTTTATCTCATGGCGGACACGACGTTTAAAACAGAGTATCTGAGATTATTAGATTACTACACTTTTGAACATGACTTTAATTATTATAGAAATTTATTTGCCAAGGATTATATTAAAAACGACAGCTTAATAAAGATGGAATTTGTACCATTTTACACCGACACTGTTCAATTTACAAAAATAAAAGGAAGATTAACAAAATTAATCCCCGATTTTCTTGATTCTCTTTCTAGACCGGATTACCTTGAGAGAGTTTCTATGCTTGACACATGCAAATTTAATACTAGATGGCCAAAAATGCCGGAATTATATGCCGATAAATATCTGAGATGTTTTGAGTCCGAAGATGGCAAGATTTTTATACGGGCGTATCTCAATCAGGATTTTACAATTGTTGGCACTGGAGATGAAGAAGGAATAAATGAGGAAAATACAATTGCCGTAAAACGTCCTCAAACTAATCTGGTTTTTGATTATAAAACAGACATTACAAGTGGAGATGATGAATATTTATATTTCAAAATAAATGTTAAAGACACCTTATTTAAAGCAAAAATTTATCCTTGGCCTGCACCAACCAATTTTAATCCACGTAACCACATGGCAGCAAATGCGGTTGATTTGTCGAAATTTACTGATGCAAAAACTAAAACCATCACTTTT
>JAQVGK010000133.1 GCA_028696755.1 Bacteroidales bacterium
TCTTAACTCTAAACCCTCAACCTTTCCACTGAGTTGTGTTGCCCTTAACAGCTCGACAGGAAGCACTGACCACTTGCCGAAGTACTCACTGTACCCCTTGTCGAAGGGTCGAAGCGCCAAACTCTAAACTTTTGGGTCATAACTTTTAACACATAGTTCTTAGTTCTTAACTCTTAGTTCATAACTCACCTAACCTACCTACACTTCGTTTCGATAGGCAAACTTATACTGATAATCGGGATTCTCTTTCATAACCTTGGCGCTGGTGCCTGTTATGCCTTATAATCTAGAATGGCCTTCAAACAGCGCTCTGCGGTGTGCCCATCCCATAATTCAGGACGTTCGGGCTTGCGTGGTTTACTCAAAGTTTGGTTAAACTCTTCCCTAATTCGTTTGATATTGTTACCAACCAGCACGCTGGCTCCGCCATGCTCCCTCAGAGTTATAGGTCGCTCGGTGTTCCAGCGCATAGTTAGGCAGGGAGTACCTAGCACGGTGCATTCCTCCTGCAGGCCTCCGCTATCGGTAAGCATAATTTTTGCTTGCATATTTAGCTTTAGCATTGAGTGGTAATCCAGTGGATGAACAAGGTAAGTGTTTTTAGATTCCGTCACTTTATCCCAAAGATTAAAAGCTTTTAGCTGTTTCTGTGTGCGCGGATGAACTGCCCATATTATGGTTAGCTTTTCCGCTATCTCATCTACCAAGAAATTAACCAATGGTTCTAGAACCTCCTTATGATCGACATTCGATGGACGGTGAAGGGTCATTAGGGCGAAATGATTGGGTGATTGGGTGATTGGGTGATTGATTTGGTTGTGGTTTATAATGCTTTGGATTGATAGCTGTTCTGCTTTGACTCTGTTAGCCTCAAGGGTATCAATCATTATATTTCCCACAAAGCGAATTCGGTTTTCCGAAGCCCCTTCGGCTTCCAGATTCTCAATTGACAACCTATCGGGTGTTAACAGCAAATCAGATAACCTATCGGTTACCAATCGGTTAACCTCCTCGGGCATGGTGATATCGCCGCTACGCAAACCAGCCTCAACATGACAAACCTTAATATGCAATTTTTTTGCGCTAACCGATGCGGCCAGGGTGGCATTCACATCGCCAAAAACCACTACCCAATCGGGTTTCTCAGCAATAAACACCTTTTCCAATTCAATCATCGAAAGGCCAACCTGCTCTGCATGCGAGCCCGACCCAATGCCCAGGTTAATATCGGCATCGGGAATATTTAATGCCTTGAAGAAGGATTTCGACATCCTATCATCATAATGTTGACCGGTATGTACCAATAAATGCTCGATAGAATTTTGATGCTCGTGATTATATGCATTTATTGAATGGATAAATGGAGACACCTTCATAAAATTTGGACGGGCGCCCACTACAGAGATTATTTTCATTACAAATTATCTATTTATAAATTCCATTGTTTTTGATATAACTTCTTCTTTAACCGATAATGCTTTGTTTAAATCAGCTGCTGAACTATTAGATGATAAAAAGTGCTTCACTAACTCATTGGGATTTCGAGAAAAAAACATCTTACTTTGTTTAACTAATCCCTTGTCAACAGCAAGTAATTGTTTGCCAAGAAAAAAAGAAAATGAAGGCACACCCAAGCATGCAGCTTCCCTTGCAAATGTTCCTGCACCAGTGAAAACACCACGAGAAAAATAGCAAGCATCTAAGCCGTTGATTGGATTGTTGGGAATGTAAATGTTTTTAATTCCTTTCGCATACAAACGATCTGTCTCGTATCTTGGAAGATATAGAATGTTCTCTCCTTTCTCGTTTAGCAATTTCAATAGACTAGGTGTAATTGACATATTGCTCTCACCTGAGGCGTAATTAGACTGGATATTTTCAGGTCTAACGACTACATATTTATCAAAAGGCAGCGAACCAAGAAAACTATTGTCGGGAACAAAGTTGGCTATATATACGTGTTCCTTTAAACCATCATACTGATAAAGTTTACTGCTCCACAAACCTTGTCGAGTTAATACTTTTTTGGGTATACTTCTAGGAAAAAGTGCTTTCGAAACAAAATATGCATATGTCCATTGTTTTGCTAGGTCGTTGTCGCCAAATGCTATAGATTTTTTTCCTTTTAGAAATGACGACCAAATAGCACCTTCACTACCACATGACAAAGAAATATCGTAACCTTGTACCGATTTGTGTATCTCAAAAAACCTAGAGATTAGGCCCATTGCTTTTTTAGATAACTTCTTTCCCTTATGCTGACCAATTGTATTGAATGGCAAATCCGTTTTTTTTGATAATAGATTTGTTGTTTCTGAAAAATCCCTAGCAGTTATAGAGAATTCGCTAAATCCCTTCTGTTGAAGACCCTGTAAAACCGCTAATAAGAAATGCACCTGTGGAGTGTTAGTTATATCTAACCAAATCTTCATACTATCTGTTTTTTAAAAAGTTAAAACTTTTATAAAAATATGCAAAACCAGGTCTTAAATCACCCTTTGCAAAAAGTGCATTTGCCTTACCGTGCTTTAAAATAGTCTGAAAATAATCAATAGGCTTTACAAGACCCTTCAGCATCCCTAACAGCGAAAAAACCGTATCGGTAACAGGATTAATCCATATTTTACCGACAGAATAGGTTTCGGGATAATCAATTTTGTAATTATTTACATAATCATAAATAATCTTAGTATAGTTAACCCCACAGGCCTTAGCTAATCCCACCCATAACCAGGTTCGGGCATTAATTTCAATAAGTTTGTACTTCCCATCCCGAGGATCCAAAAGGTACTCCACCTCGCATACACCTGTATAGTTTAACTCTTTGAGCAGCGAAATGGATTGCCTTAGGCACTCCTCGCAGTATATGCTTTTGGCAAAAGTTGCAGTACCAAACTGTATGGGATGTTCACGTAGTTTAACTCCAGTCCAGTGTGTTTTAACCTCACCGTTTACACAGAAGGCTGTAAACGATATGGTTTTATTTGTACCATCAAAGGGAATAAGTTCCTGGGTAAACGTTTTATTTATATCGTACTTTTTATCAACAACTTTTAATTGTGCTCGAAGTTCATCCTCGTTATCTGCCAGAAAAACTTTTTTACCAAGGGTCTTGTAGAATGTTAAGCCAAAACGGCCTTTGGTTAACATGGGAAAAGTAAGGTTATCGATGATATCGTTTACACTTGTAAAGTACTGCGTTTTGGGTATGGGGACGCCACACCCTTGAGAAATGGTAAGCAGCTTTGATTTATCGTAAATATTCTCAATTATATCAAGGCTTGGGGTAATAACCTTATAGTATTTCTCAAGCTGCGCCTTATGCTTTGATATGGTGTAAACCGCATGATCGTTGGATGGGATAAGCACCCAATCCTTAATATTCTCTTTTTGCGCCAGATCAACTAGAAACGTTGCAAAATCATCAGTTCCAAAATCGGGACAACGAAAGAATTTTGTGCAGTATTTTGAGTAACGCGCAATGCAATCGGTTTTATCGACCACGTAAACAGGAATACCCGACTCGCCTAGAGAACGGGTGTTGCTTAAGCCCTGAACGTGACCTTCTATGACTATTGCACCATTTTTTTGCTCCTTATTTGATAACATTGTATGAGGCAATACTAACTAACTTTTTATAAAGCGTATTGTTTAAAGTGATTTTTTAAAAATCATAAAAGATTCCTCAGTCGCATGCTCCTTCGGAATGACCGGTTAGTGGTTTTGGTGGGGAGAGAGGGCGGCGCGCTTTGCGCGCCGCCCTCTCTCCCCACCAATTTCAAGTATTAATTGTGTCATTTCGACCGACGCATTAAGCAAAGCGCAATGCAAAGGGAGAAATCTTTTGGTTGCTAGACATATAGGCTTTCTATTGAATTTATGCCTGCATTTAAAAACATCCATTGAGGATTCTGCTTTGCAATTAGGGCTTCTTTCTTCTCTCTTCTCCACTTTTTTAACTCCTTTTCCCTTGATATGGCAAGGTTAACATCATTAAAGTGCTCATAATATATTAGGTACTTGCAACTATACTTTTGGGTAAACCCCTTAATTAAACCGCTCGAATGCTCGTCAATCCTTCGTCTTAAGCTATTGGTAACACCAATGTAGAGTACCGTTTTATTCTTGTTTGTGAGTATATAAACAAAATAGTTGGATTTCATAGTTACTTGCTTTAACGAAAAGAAACTTTATGGTTTGGGATTAGAAATTCAACCTTGCAATGCAGGTAGGTTATGCTTATCGGATATTAAAAGCATCATCCAAGCTTTTGACCATCCAACATACAAAATTTTATTCGTCAAAACGTTTACGTCTCTCTTTTCGCTCAAGTCTCGAACCCTTCCTTTCTTAAAACTTCTTTATATATACCAATAATTCTTTTAGCAACGGTCTCTGAATCCAAACCAAGTTCAATAATACGCTGTCTACCATTTGTTCTACCCCTTTCTTTGGAAAATTTCAGGGCAAGTTTAATCTTTTCAGCAACATCCTTGGGGTCAAAACTTGTAACAAAATACCCGAGTTCATTACCAAAGAGCCAACGTACATTACCTACATTGGTAGATACTACTGGTTTATTGCATGCCATTGCTTCCTTTACCACGTTTGGTGATCCTTCCCATTTAGAAGTTAGCAAAATTACCCGAGAAGCAAGAATTTCTTGAATTATCTTTTCGTGCGGAACGTTATAAACAACTTTTATCTCAATACCTAATATTTTAGAGGCAGCAGATGCTAGTTGCCAGTTTTTTGATTCTCGCGATGGGTCAGCTGCAAAAAGAATAGAATTTGTATTTCCAATTTTTGATTCATTAGAACCCTTCTCAATACTATTAATTTTTTCTATATCGACCCCATTTGGTATAACCACTGCATCAGATAGGATTAGATTTAGCTTCATTTCTTCGCCTTTAACTATGATTTTGAACCATAAAAAACGATAAAATAATTTCACCAATATCCTATAAACTCCCTTAAGCTGAGCATCACTGCCCATTAATGAAACTACGATAGGCTTACGTTTTGATAAAAGGATTGCAAATGATGCTACAATTGCTGAAAGGGAGTAATGGGCGTGGATTATGTCAAAATCATTGTCTTTAATGTGTTTGGCTAAGGGTGAAACGTTTTTTAGATAGCCAATAAAACCACTGCCCCTAATAAGGAAGTAACTTACTTTAATGTTTTGCTGAGCCAAAGTATCTGCCTGGCTCTTTACAACTACTCCGGGCCCCTTAGTTTTATTGCCACTGCACACAAAAAGTACATTCATTAATTAGATATGGAGTTATTGTAAAGGTTGATTCCTGCTAGGATAATAAGTTTTTTTTGCATTAATTCATCGTTTAATAATCCACTTGAATATTTGTCAAGGATAACATTAATTGATTCAAGATTAAACAAATCTGAGTTTAATGAATTGGAATTTTGCAAATTATCCAGAATCATCTGTTTCATCCAAAGTGGGTAATCCAAAGGTTTTGAATATTTTACCTTTGATCTTCTCAAAATATGATTTTTAAGGTGATAATATGCAAGAAAGGGATAATCATAAAAATTTGTTAAGTGTTTAATTTTATATCCCCTGTCGACCCTTGTGTTTAGCATTTTTGGATATGCAGACTTTATTATTTGTGCATATACTTTATAAAAATCAAAATGGTCTTTAGACGAAGTATTAAAAACAGGATAATTTAAGATACTTGTTTTTTGATTTAAGATCGTAGTGATAAAATCCAGATTCATGTATGGGTTTATTAGATTATGTGGTTTATGAAGTTGTACTGCATTCTTAAAAAACCCCACATATTTTTCATAGAAAAGAAATTCCAGCGCTCTTTTATGGGTACTTGATGCTTGCGTGAAATGATAATAAAATTTCTCGATATATTCTGGTAAAATTTGATTTATATATTCTTTGTTAAAGAGGTTTAGTCTGTCTAGAAACTTGGAAGTAAAGTTGTAAAACTCATCTAGTGAGTTGCATAAAGCCAATTTAGCTGCTACTTGAGTTAGTGTTGTTTGGGAAGAAACAGATGGACCGCGTATGATCTCAGAACCCATAAAACCTGTAATAATATTTGATTCAGGAATATTTTTACTCATGTATAAATACTGAGGCATATCCAAAATCATTGGATTTTCTGGATTAATTTCTATAATATTCTGAGAATATAGAAAAATTTCTTTTATGAAGTCATCTGACAAATAAATATCCTTGTGTTTTATCCCAAAAGAACTTGAAATTTCTTGTGAAACATTATTTTGCAAATTACCCTTACCGCCCCAAGTTATAGTTTCAAAAGGGATTCGTGATTGAAGTAATACGCTTAGTAAGGTTCTTGAATCAAATCCACCAGTTAATGTTAAATAGGTGGTTTTGTTATTATCTAATTTAGACGTAATCTCATTTTGTAGTATCTCCCTTGTGTTTTTTAATGTGTGTACATGAGGTTCAAACCTGTCTTTGAAAAAATCTAAAATTGGTTTGGTGGGTACTTCAACGCATTCATTTTTATTAATGAGAAGTTTATTCCCCCCCTTTAATTTCTTAATAATATTACTTGGAGTTGAGCCTCCTACTAGATAATGGAACAGAACTAAATCTAATATGGCATATGGAGCAATGCTTTGTTTATTATCATTTAACAAACTATAGGAATTTGAAACAAGAATTTTTTTGTTATCTTTTTTGTAAAAAACACGATTGTATCCAAAGATGTCATTGTAAATAGTTATTGTATTACATAGTTTTTTAACAATTATGACAAATCCATCATTTACTTTTTGATCATCTAAAAAGCTGAGACTAACTATTGCAGGTTTTTTTATATGTGATGTAAGGTCTTTATAATTAATATTTTTGCTTAGATAAACGGTTTGGTACAAATCATCTATAACTTTATTAAAGTTAGTTTCCTCTCCTGCAATAATTTTGAAAAATGTATTTTGATCAAAATCTATTTCGATTAAAAAACTCTTCATTTTCCTGTTATTTTACTTTGTTTAGGAACTGAACTACACTATTTACAAATTCTTCTTCCAATATGGACTTACCTTGAACAACTTTCCATACTGCGTTTTCATTAACAAAATAGAATGGTGATTTTACCAATGTGGTAGAGCCAAAAAATACAGCTTGAAACTCCAGTAAAAAACATTGATTATTATTAAAGGCAATATCAAGGGATAAATTGGGCACCTGAAAATAATTGAATAATTTTTCAGCGTAATTGAGTGTTTCAAAGGGAATATCCTCCCTAAACTCAAACAAACCACTACCCGAAGCCCTGAAATCTTTTGGGCGGTTATTTCTTTTTAGCACATAATACTTTTTGCCGTAAATCAGCACTTTATAATCGTATTCAAGATTCGGAACAAAGTTCTGTATAACAAATTTATTTCTATATCTGGATTCTTTAATATAACCATTGTGTGTTTTTGCTCTTAACCAGTCTTTTATGTCTTCTTTCAGATTGGGTGTAATACTTATTTTTTTTACAATTCTTTTTGCTTGGTCAATATTACGGGCTAAATAAACCCCATTACTTTTTGCTCCGGCAGGTTCTTTTATAATTGCGGGATATTCAATTGGTAGCAGGTTGTTAATAAATTCTTCGTAACCACCAAATACAAACGAGTTCACATTACCAGAGAGTTCATCGGGAATATTGGTGCGCAATATTTCCATAAAAACTTTATTATTGGTAGCATGCAGAAACTTATATGGTGGTAATAAATTGGCTCCTTTTAACTCTAACCCTAATACCACATCATCAATAAACGATTTGTATTTATAACCAATATCTTCTGTACTAGTGTATAAAACAGGTATATTATTCCAATCAATGTTTAAGGTATTTGCTTCTGCAAATGTCAGGAATGCAGCATCAAAATCATTTTGCACAAAAAGTTTTTTTAATAACTCTTTTTCCATTCCACTTCGGTAAGGAAAATCATCTCGTTTACTACCGAAATTTCTTTTGTAATCACAGAGTAAATATATTTTTTTCATATCTTACTACACTAGCATCCGAAAGTACGGAATTTAAAAATGCCCTCAGAATCCCCTATTTTTGAGTTCGAGAAAAAACTTTACAATGATGGGACTCTTCAGGCGAAACAAAAATAACAAAAAGCCCCTCATTCGACAAATTATAGATTTAGTTCCCCGCTGGCTATTCGATAGCTGCACCAGAACCTATCAAACGGATAAAGGATGCAGTAAGTACAAGACGTACGACCAGCTTGTTGCCTTAACTTTCGGACAGC